>CACXRO010000039.1 GCA_902770045.1 uncultured bacterium | reverse complement strand
GAAGGGACATGAAGGCGAAGATGTCGGGAACGGTGGTGGCGGGATTTCCCTCGCCGGCGGAGCAGTACCTCGAGCCGCCGCTCGACCTCAACGAGCTGCTGGTGAAGCGTCCGGCGGCGACGTTCTTCGTGCGCGTGAGCGGCGACTCGATGACCGGCGCCGGCATCCACGACGGCGACATCCTCGTCGTCGACCGCTCGCTGCGACCCGCGTCCGGCGACGTGATCATCGCCAGCGTCGACGGCGAGTTCACCGTGAAGACGTATCGCCGCGACCGCGGCGGCGTGCGGCTCGAGCCCGCGAATCCTGCCTTTCCGGTCATCCGCATCAAGTCCGGACAGGAGCTCGACTACTTCGGCAAGGTCACCGCGTGCATCCATCGCTTCGCGTAAGGCGCCTGTCGACGCAGAACGAAAAAGAAAAATTTTTTCATTTTCCCCCTTGCGCGCGTGCGAGTGAATATGGTATTATTCACTCAGATGTTGCGGATGTTGCGCTCGAATTGGGCGTGCCGACAACACCGACAAGGAAAAAGGATCAAACTATGGCTACCAAGAAGGTTGCTGCTAAGAAGGCCCCGGCCAAGAAGGCGTGCTGCAAGAAGGCGTGCAAGAAGGCCCCGGCGAAGAAGGCTCCGGCCAAGAAGGCGGTCGCTAAGAAGGCCCCCGCGAAGAAGGCGGTCGCCAAGAAGGCCCCTGCGAAGAAGGCTGCTAAGAAGGCGAAGAAGTAAGACGAAGCGGTTCTCGGAACCGCATGGCGCGTCGGCTCGAAAAGCCGGCGCGCCCTTTTTTTCGCCGCGCCAGTTTGGTATAATATGCGCCGATGACAGACAACAGAGATTGGTTCGTGAAGTCCGTGGACGAAAAGGTCTACGGTCCGGCAAAGATTTCCAAGCTCGTCGAGTGGGCGAAGGACGGCAGGATAGAGCCTACCGGCTTCGTCTCCGTCGACCGCGTCGAATGGCTCGAGGCGTGCACCGTCGACGCGCTGGAGATGAAGTGGCTCGTCGAGGTCTCGCCCGGCGACGTCTTCGGTCCGTTCCACCGCGAGCTGGTGATCAGCCTCTTCAAGAACGGCACCGTCCCCGCGACCGCGCGCGCGTATCGCCTGCACGAATTTCCGATCGACCAGGACCCGCCGCCGGTCGAGAAGATCGTGGAGAAGGAAGTGCGCGTCGAGGTGCCGGTCGAGAAGATCGTTGAAAAGGAAGTTCGCGTCGAAGTCCCGGTGCCGGTCGAGGTCGAGAAGATTGTCGAGAAGGAAGTGCGGGTTGAGGTGCCGGTCGAGAAGATCGTGGAGAAGGAAGTTCGCGTCGAAGTGCCGGTCGAGGTGGAGAAGATTGTTGAGAAGGTGGTCGAGAAGGAAGTACGTGTCGAAGTTCCGGTTGAGAAGATCGTCGAGAAGGAAGTGCGGGTTGAGGTGCCGGTCGAGAAGGTGGTCGAGAAGGTGGTCGAAGTCCCGGTCGAGAAGGTGGTCGAGGTTCTGCCGCCTCCCGACGACTCTGAGCCGGAGCCTGGCGAGCCGCCGCCGAAGATCGCCGACCTGCGCTTCGGCGGACTTGACCGTGCGCGCCTCGCCGCGCTGGAGAAGGCGGCGCGGCAGGAGCTGATGCGCGGGCGGCGCATGGGCATGCACGGAAATCTATTTGGGAGGAGGTAAGGCAGATGAGCGAAACGACATGGTGGCTGCGTACGCAGGACGAGACGTTTGGTCCCGAGCCGGAGAGCCGGCTCGTGGAGTGGGCGAGGATGGGACGCATCCAGCCTGGGCAGGAGGTCTCGTCCGACGAGATCGTCTGGCGCCGGGTTGAGGAGGTGCCGTTCCTCGACATGCGCTTCTCGATCGACATCGGCGACGGCAACCCGCGCGGTCCGTTCAACAAGGCGGCGGCCGAGGCGCTGCTCGCGAGCGGGAGGCTGCCGCCGACGGCATCGCTCGTCGAGGTGCGCGCGCCGTTCGAGGAGCCGGCGCCGGAGGAGCCGCCGCCCGCGCCGGCGGCGGAAGCGCCCGCGGCGACGGACGCGCCGACGGACGCGAAGGTGGTCGAGAAGATCGTCGAGGTGCCGGTGGAGAAGATCGTCGAGAAGGAAGTGCGCGTCGAAGTGCCGGTGGAGAAGATCGTGGAGAAGGTGGTCGAGAAGGTGGTGGTGGACGAGTCGCGCGTCAAGGAGCTGGAGGGCCTGCTCGAGGAGGAGCGCCGCCACACCGCCGACCTCCAGCGGCGGCTCGACGAGACGATCAAGTCCTCGGCCGACGCGCGCTCGGAGCTCATCTCGAAGAACGAGGCGCTCGTCGCCCAGCGCGACGTGTACGCGGGCGAGATCCGCGAGGCCAACGCCAGGGTGGAGAAGCTGTCCGAGCAGGTGGTGGCGCTCGAGGACGAGCTCAAGCGCCTGCCGGCGGCGGCGAGCGAGATCGCCGACACCCAGGCCGCGGTGTTCAAGATCATGCAGGACGAGATCTCGGAGCTCGACGGGGTGATCGCGGGCGAGCAGGCGGAGTTCGAGGAGTTCCGCCGCCGCCACCAGGCCCGCGCCGACCGGCTGGCCGAGCGCCGCCGCGAGATTCTGCGCCGCTCCGGCGGCAACATCGAGGAGATGACCCGCCGCGCGCTGGTGGAGCGTCCCGAGGACCCGCGCACCGCGCAGCTCCGGCGCGAGCTCGAGGAGCTCCGGCGCGTGCACGAGAAGTCGGTGCTCGACAACGAGGCGAAGGTCCGCTCGCTCAACGACAGCCTCCGCCGCGAGCAGACCGACCGCGCCCGCGCCGACCAGGACATGCGCGACGTCAAGGAGCTGCGCGAGGAGGCGCAGCGCCTCCGCGAGAAGCTGCAGCTCGCCGAAAAGGAGCTCCTCAACGAGCGCCAGCGCTGCGAGGAGATGCGTCAGCGCGAGGCGATGGGCAAGCAGGCGCTGATGGCGCGGCTCGCGACGCTCGAGTCGCCGACCCTCGGCACTGCCAGCGCCGCCGCGTCCAACCAGAGCCGCGAGGCGAAGCTCGTGAAGCTTCCGAGCTGGATGCGCCTCAAGAACTGATGAACGCCGTCCTCGCACTGCTGGCCGTGCTGTCGGTCTGGGACTACCCGGCGCGGCAGCCGAGGCACGACGCGCTCCGGCGGCAGTTCGTCGCCGCGGTCCGCGAAGGCGACACCGCGACGATGGAGGAGACGAGCCGCAAGGGGATGGAGCTTCTCCCCGACGACCCGACCTGGCGCTACAACCACGCCTGCTCGCTCGCGTGGTTCCCCGACCGGTCTAAGGAGGCGCTGGACGAGCTCGAGAAGGCGATCGACCTCGGCTACCGCGACAGCGCGGCGATCGCGAAGGACTCCGACCTCAGCCGGCTCGCGGGCGAGCGCCGCTTCGAGGAGCTGGTCGAGTACGCGAAGCTGATGAAGTCGCGTCCGATCCTCTTCGGCCCGATGGCGGTCGTCTACGCGACCGGCGTCGTCGGCACCCCAATCGCGCTCGGCGAGCAGAACCTCGCCTGGGACTTCGACACCGGCTCCTTCGAGGCGAAGCTGAAGCTCGCCCCCGGCGCCGCGGGCGGCAACGCCGGCGACCTCTACATGAACCGCGACGGCGACCACTCGCGTCCGCGCCTCGCCAACTTCCCGGGGATCACCGAGGTCAGGTTCGACCAGGAGGGGCGCCGCCGGCAGATGGACATCGGCGAGCCCAACGTGTGCTTCCCGTATCCGCTCTTCGGCAACTGCTCGCGCGCCTACACCGAGGATGTGTTCGGCAAGTTCTGGCGGTCGATCCCGCGCGCGATGACGACGACCCACGCCTACCGGCTCCGGTCGATGCAGAAGTTCTACCTCTCCAACCAGGTCTGGGTGATCCCCGGCCACGCGGACACCGCGCCGGTCGGCACCAACGGCGACGTCTTCGCCTCCATCACCCCCTACTGGCTCACGACCGCCGGCAGGAGCTGGTCGGACCTCCCGTACCTCGAGGCGGCGATGCTCGCGTCCAAGTCGATGAAGGGCGAGGTGAAGCGCGCGGTGGTGGCGTCGCGGCTTTTCGCGCCGACGGTGATGACGCTCGTGCGCAAGTCGCTGAAGGGCGTCGAAACCGAGGACGACTACACCTCGCCCGCGGCGCATCCGTCGGCGCTGCCGCCGGGCGGCGTCGAGACGAACCGGCTTGCCGCGCTCGCCGCCGCGCTGACGGTGCAGTCGGTGCCGCCGCTGGCGCGAGTCGGGGTGGAGTCGGTCACCGAGGTCACGCCGACGGCATGGCCGGAGCTTGCCTACGCCACGCCGTTCGCGTGGTCGTACGTGCTGCGCGCGCCGGAGGAGAAGCGGGTGTTCGTCATCAAGGCCGGCGGCGGCGCGAAGGAGTTCCGGTTCGTGCGCACCCACGGCAGCGAGCGCCAGGCGCGGGTCACCCCGGTCGGCCGCGACCAGGCGACGGTGGAGGTGTCGGCGAAGCTGCTCAACCCCACCAGCCGCGTCGATGTCGCCGTCTTCGCGCGCAACCCCGGCACAGGCTGGGGCGCGCCGTCCTACGTCTCCTTCGCGCGCATGGACCCGGACGCGCCGTACTCCGACCCGGCGCTGACGCCGCGCCCGGCGGCAGAGACGAAATGAGATACGTTCTTGCGCCGCTGGCCGGCTTCACCGACGCCGCGTTCCGCCGCCTCTGCTTCGAGGGCGGGGCGGACTTCGCCTACACCGAGATGGTGAGCGCCGCCGGGCTCGCCCACGGCTCCTCGCCGACGCGGCAGCTGATGGAGACGATGCCCGGTGAAGGCGCGCTCGGCTGCCAGATCTTCGGCGCTAACGAGTCGGACGTCGCGTACGCCGCTGGCGCGGTGCCGGACCGCTTCAGCGAAATCAACCTCAACGCCGGCTGCCCGGTGCGCAAGGTGGTGAAGGAGGGCGCAGGGGCGAGGCTCGCCGAGGACCCGGAGAAGGTGTACCGCCTCCTGCGCGCGATGAAGGGGAGCACGCGGCTGCCGGTCACGCTCAAGACGCGGCTCGGTCCGCGCCCTGACCGCAACCTCTCGCTCGAGCTCCTCGACGCGGCGGAGCGCGCCGGCGCCGCCGGCGTCGTCTTCCACGCGCGCTTCACCTCGCAGATGCACGGCGGCGCGACGCACCTCGACCTGCTCGCGGAGATCGCCGCGCGCGCGAAGGTGCCGGTGACCGGCAACGGCAGCGTCGTGGACGCGAAGAGCGCCGCGGCGATGGCGGCGGCCGGCGTGGACGCAATCATGGTCGGGCGCGCGGCGCTCGCGGACCCGTTCATCTTCGCCCGGCTCAAGGGGAACGAGCAGCCGGCGGAGTCGCCGGCGGCGCTCTGCGCGCGGCACCTCGGGTACCTGCTCGACTTCCGCGACCGCCTCGCCGCCGCGTATCCGCGCGACCACGTGCCGCCGCCGGATTCGTTCGCCGCGGTCAAGATGCACACCCACCTCTTCCGCTACTTCAACGGGCGGCCGGGCGCGGCGAAGCTGCGCGCGCGGCTTAATTCCGTCCGTACGCTCGCGGAGATATATGATATAATTCACGCATATGTTTGATCTCGTCATCGTCACCGCGGCAAACCGCGCCCAGGCGGCAGGCTACCGCGCGCAGCTGCGCGGACGCAGGGGCTTCCTCGTAATCCCGGACCCCGGCGACCGCCGGGTCGGCTCGCTCGGCGCCACCGTGAACGCGCTTAAGCTGCTCGCGCGGCGCGGCGCGGCGCGCGGACGCGTGCTCGTCTGCCACTCCGGCGGCGACGCGAAGCGCACTCCGGCATACTCCGCGATGGGCAAGGCGTTTGTGCCGATGCCGGACGGACGCCCGATGCTCGACCACATCGTGGAGGCGATGGACGCGCTGCCGCAGGCTCCGGGAGTCGTGGTCTGCTGCGGCGACGTGGTGCCGCGGCTTGATCCGGCGCTCGTCCGCTTCGCCGCGAAGGGCGTGACCGGCGTCGCCTATCCCGACGGGCCGTGGCAGGCGCGGCGCCACGGCGTCTACGTGTCCAAGGCGGGGAAGGGGACGGCGCCGCGGCGGGTGGAGGATTTCCTGCAGAAGCCGGCGGTCTCGCGGGGCAAGTTCCTCGTCGACACCGGCATCATGTACATCGACTGGCCGACGGCGGAGAAGATGCGCGCGCTGCCGGTCGCCGGCGACATCTACGATGAGTTCCCGCGCCTGCTGCTCGGCGGCTTCGCGCCGTTCGCGGTGGCGGTGGCGCCGTCATGCGAGTTCTTCCACATCGGATCGTCGCGCGAGCTGCTGAAGCTGCTCGGGCGGTGGGGACGGAAGGGCGAACTCACGCTCGTCGACGGCGTGGAGGCGAAGGTGGAGAGCCTCGGCGGCGACAACATCGTCACCAACGTGCCGGCGTCGTACGGTCCGGTCAAACTCGCGAAAGGCGAGTGTCTCACTTCGATTCCGGTCGGCAAGTCCGGCTGGCGCCATCTCCGCTACCGCATCGACGACAGCTTCAAGGAGGACGGACTCTGGGAGCGCCACCGGCTCGGCGAGCTGATGCCGCGCGTCGACCATGCGCGACTCCTCGCGCTGCGACGCCGCGCGAACGGCGCGCCGGCGGTGCGCGTCACCGCGCCGGTGCGCATCGACCTCGCCGGCGGCTGGTCCGATACGCCGCCCATCTGCGAGATCGAGGGCGGCGCGGTGCTCGCCGCGGCGGTTCGGCTCGACGGGAAGCGTCCGATCAAGGTGACGGTCTCGCCGCGCCGCGACCGCCTGGTCAAGGTGGTCTCGCGCGACCTCGGCAAGAGCCGGGTCCTCAGGTCCGCCCGCGAGGTCGCCGACCACTCGGACCCCGGCGACTGGTGCTGCCTCGTGAAGGCCGCGCTCGCCGTGACCGGCTTTAGGTTCGGCTCGGCCGGACTCGACATCGTCATCAGCGCCGACTTGCCGAAAGGCAGCGGGATGGGCACTTCGTCCATCCTCGGCGCCGCCACGATCGCCGCGCTCCTGCAGGCGACCGAAGTCGGCTTCGTGCGCGGCGGGGAAATCGACGTCGACCGGGTCGGCGCGCTCACGCTCGCGCTCGAGCGCGAGATGCGCACGGGCGGCGGCTGGGAGGACCAGTTCGCCGGCATGACGCCGGGGGTGAAGATGATGCGCTCAAGGTCGGGGGCGGAGCAGCGCGTCGCGGTCGAGCCGGTCGCGATTCCGCCGAAGGCGATGCGCGAGCTGATGCGGCGCAGCCTCCTCTTCTTCACCGGGCAGAAGCGCATGGCGCGCAACGTGCTCAGGCGTGTCCTCGGCTTCTACGCCGAGAATCCCCACGGCTTCGCGAAGATCCTGGTGGGCGCGCTCAAGGCCAACGCCGAGAAGGCGGCCGGGGCGCTCCGTCGCGGCGACCTCGACGCGTTCGCCGCGTGCGTCAACTCCTACTGGCGCGACAAGCGCCTCCTGGACGCAGGCTCCACCAACGAGAAGGTGGACGACATCGTCGACCTCATCCGCGACCGCGCCGCGGCGGTGACGCTGACCGGCGCGGGGGGCGGCGGCTTCATGTACGTGCTCGCGAAGAGCCCCGCCGACGCGCGCGGGATCCGCATGACGCTCGAGCGCAATCCGCCGTCGCCGGACTCGCGCGTCTACGCCTTCGCGGTGGACGACGCCGGCATGAGGTTTGAATGACGGTCTGGATCGAGACGCCGTTCGACAACCTGCCGGCCGAGGGCTACCGCCGGATGCGCTACTCGCTCATGCAGGCGGCGTTCGTTGCCGCCGGGCACCGTGCGGTCGTCTTCGCCTCGGACTTCAACCACGGCACCAAGGCGCCGCGGCGGATCGCGGAGATGCCGCCGGACGTGGTGCTGGTGCCGACGATCCCCTATTCGGCCAACGTCTCGCTGCGCCGCGCCTTCAGCCACCTCGTCTATGCGCGGCGCTTCGAGCGCCTGGCGCGGCGGATGGCCGACGCCGGCGAAGTGCCGCGTCCGGACGTCGTCGTCGCCGCCGCGCCCACGCTCTCCGCCGCAACTGCCGCGATGCGGCTTGCGCGGCTGTACGGCGCGAAGTTCGTCCTCGACGTGCAGGACGCGTGGCCCGAGACGTTCTTCCGCCTGTTGCCGAAGTGGCTTCGCTGGGCGGCGTGGCTGCCGCTCCTGCCGATGCGACTTGCCGCGCGCCGGCTCTACCGCCGCGCCGACCTGGTGACCGGAGTGTCGGCGCGCTACCGCGAGCTGACCGGGAGGAAGGATTTCGTCCTCGCGCCGCTGGGAATCGACGCGCCGGCGTCCCTGCCGCCGCGCGCCGCGCGGGCGGACGGGACTACTCGCCTCGTCTACGCCGGCAACCTTGGCTCGGGCTACGGACTCGAGACGGTGGTCGAGGCGGTGGCGCGCGACAGGTCGCTTACGCTCGACGTCGCCGGCGCGGGCGGCAAGGAGGCGGCATTGAGGTCGCTCGCCGCCGCGCGCGGCGCGGCGGACCGGGTGGTGTTCCACGGCTATCTCGGCGAGGCGGAGCTGAAGGCGCTGCTCGCGCAGTGCGACGTCGGCGTCATTCCGATGCGCGACGACAGCTGGGTGGGGCTGCCCAACAAGCTCTTCGACTATCTTGCGGCGGGGCTGCGCGTGGCGAGCTCGCTCGACGGCGAGTGCGGCGAGCTGCTGCGGCGCGAGCGGCTTGGGGCGGTGTACGACTTCGCCTCGCCCGACTCGTTCCTCGCCGCGCTCGGCTCGCTGCGGGATTCCGTCGCGGCGCTGCCCGCCCGCCTCCGGGCCGAGGCGATATATCCTGAGTATGTTGTGGAAGTAATGGCTCTTCAAAGAATTTAGTGGAAGTGCCGACAGCGTGGTGTAAGAAACTCCGATCTGTGGGGCTCTCGCTAACGCTCCGCAGAATGGTGTGTGCTTCGCATTTGACATTCGTCATTGCACAGCCACTTTTACCATGTTTAATATCTGCGGCTTCGCCGCAGGGGGTCTGGGGGCTCGCCCCCAGATATAAAACCAGTTAATGCAGTCAAATGGATTGTGGTTGTGGGATGCGGAGCTACGGAGCGGTAGCGGGAGTCCCAACCATCGGAGTTCCAAACTAACACGATCTGATAACATTTCCACCAAAAACTTCGAAGAGCCGAAGTAATTCAGCTATCAGCAACCGATCGCCGTTGACGCATTGGGCCGTTTTTGATACAATACACACAATTTTCGTATAAAAAGGAATAAAACAACAGCATGGCGAAAGAAGAAGACCAGGCGATAGAAGTGACGGGCACCGTCACCAAGGTGCTGCCTGCCACTATGTACAAGGTGCGGCTCGAGAACGGACACGAGGTCCTCGCGCACATCTCGGGCAAGATGAGGAAGTTCTTCATCAAGATCGCGATCGGCGACACGGTCACCGTCGAGATCTCGCCCTACGACCTCGGCAAGGGCCGCATCACCTACCGCCACAAGGTCGGCGCCGAAGCAGTTTCCAACCATCCATAACAAGTCAAGGAGAAAACAAACATGTCAGGTCACAGCCACTGGGCAACAATCAAGCGCGCCAAGGGCGCCGCGGACGCCAAGAAGGGCAAGATTTTCTCGAAGCTCGGCAAGGAAATCACCATCGTCGTCAAGGCGAAGGGCGGCAACCCGGACAACAATCCGACGCTCCGCACGCTGATCGCCAAGGCGAAGGCGGCGCAGATGCCGAACGACAACATCGAGCGCGCGATCAAGAAGGGCACCGGCGAGCTCGAGTCCGCCGAAATGGTGGACTGCCAGTACGAGGGCATCAAGAACGGCACCGCCGTGGTGGTGCGCGTGCTGACGGACAACAAGAACCGCGCGGCGGCCGAGGTCGGCAGCGTCTTCAAGAAGAACGGCATCGAGCTCGCGAAGCCGGGCAGCGCCTCGCGCCTTTTCGACAAGCTCGGCCAGGTGATGATCCCCGCGGCCGACGGCCTCACCGAGGACAAGGTGATGGAGGTCGCGCTCGACGCCGGCGCCGAGGACGTGCTGGTCGAGGACGGTGGCTTCACCGTCAAGACCCAGCCGAACGACTTCATCGCCGTCTCCGACGCGATCAAGGCCGCCGGCATCGCGATCGACGAGGAGAACTCCAGCGTCGGGCTGGTGCCGAACATGACCAACCCCGTCTCGGACGTGGCGACCGCGAAGGCGATCAACAAGTTCGTCGAGATGCTCGAGGACCTCGAGGACACGCAGGACGTCTACACCAACATGGAGACGACCGACGAGGTCGACGCCGCGCTCGAGGCCGAAGGCTGAGCGCCAGCCCGTCCCCGCAGTCCCCGATCGGCTCGCCTCTTCTCCGGCCATGCTCATCGGCTGCCACCTAAGCTCCTCCGGCGGCTATCTGGCGATGGCCCAGACGGCCGTCTCGATCGGGGCGAACGTCTTCCAGTTCTTCACCCGCAACCCGCGCGGCGGCGCGGCGAAGCCGGTCGACCCCGCCGACGTGGAGGCGTTCATCGCCTACGCGCGCGAGCACGGGGTCGGACCCATCCTCGCCCACGCCCCCTACACGCTCAACGCGGCAGGCGCCGAGGAGCGCGTGCGCGAGTTCGCCGAGGCGACGATGGCGGACGACCTGAAGCGGCTTGAGCTCACCCCGGGCGCGATGTACAACTTCCATCCCGGGAGCCACGTCGGCCAGGGCGCGGAGGCGGGGATCGAGCTCGTCTCCTCGATGCTCGCGCGCATTCTCCTTTCCTGGCGCGAGGCGCACGGCGGCAAGTTCCCCGCCACTTCGATCCTCTTCGAGACCATGTCCGGCAAGGGCAGCGAGCTCGGCCGGAACTTCGAGGAGATCCGCGCGCTCATCGACGCGACCGAGTCCAAGCTCGGGACCGGCGCACAAACACTTCTCGGCGTCTGCCTCGACACCTGCCATGTCTGGGACGGCGGCTACGACATCGTCGGCGACCTCGACGGCGTCGTCGCCGAGTTCGACCGCGTGGTGGGCCTTAAGCGGCTGAAGGCTGTCCATGTCAACGACTCCATGAACGTGCTCGGCGCCCACAAGGACCGCCACGAGAAGATCGGCAAGGGCCGCATCGGGCTCGAGGCGTTCCGGCGGATCGTCAACCATCCTGCGCTCTCGCGCCTGCCGCTCTACCTCGAGACGCCCTGCGACCTGCAGGGGTACCGGGACGAGATCGCGCTCATGAAGGGGCTGCGGACGGCATGAGCCGCGCGCTGCTCGAGATCGAGGACCTCACGGTCGCCTACCGCTCGGAAGACGGGCGAGTGACCACGGCGGCCGAGGGCGTGACGCTGTCGCTCGACCGCGGCGAGTCGCTATGCGTGGTCGGCGAGTCCGGCTCCGGCAAGAGCTCGGTCGCGATGAGCGTCGCGAGACTGCTGCCGAGCCCGCCCGCGTTCTGGCCGAAGGGGCGGATCCTCTTCGACGGCGAGGACGTCCTCGCGATGGACGTCGCGCGCCTGCGCGAGCTCCGCGGCCGCCGTATCGGCGTCATCTTCCAGGACCCGATGGGCTCGCTCTCGCCGCTCCACCGCATCGCCGACCAGCTGGTCGAGACCGTCTTTCTCCACGAGCGGATGGCGAAGGCGTCCGCGCGCGAGTTCGCTGTCGAGTGGCTCGGCAAGGTGGGCGTGGACGACCCCGCGCGCGTCGCGCGCGCGTATCCACATGAACTTTCCGGCGGCCAGCAGCAGCGGGTGATGATCGCGATGGCGATGATGCTGGGGCCGGACCTGCTGGTGGCGGACGAGCCGACGACGGCGCTGGACGTGACCGTGCAGAAGCAGATCCTCGCGCTGATGCGCGGGCTCGTCGGCGAGAAGGGCGCGCTCCTCATGATCACCCACGACCTCGGGGTGGTCTCGGAGATGGCCACGAAGCTTGCGGTAATGAAGGACGGACGCGTCATCGAGACGGCCGCGGACGTCCGGGAGTTCTTTCGCCGTCCCCAACACCCCCATTCGCAGGCCTTGGTGGCCGAAGCGAGGAAAATGGAGCTCGAATGAAGAGAATAGGCATAATCGGCGCCGGCAGGTTCGGCATGTCGCTCGCGGAGTCGCTCGCCAACGCGGGCGTGGAGGTGCTGCTCATCGACCGGAACCGCCCGGCGATGCAGAACGCGACCGAGTTCGCGACCGCCCTGCAGGGCGACGCCACGCAGCCGCGCGTGCTGGACGAGGCGGGCTTCGGCGAGTGCGACGTGGTGGTCGTCGCGATCGGCTCCAACATCGAGGCGTCGATCATGGCGACCGCGAACTGCAAGGAGCTCGGCGTCGGCAACGTGGTCGCCAAGGCGTCGAGCGAGCTGCACGGCAAGATCCTGCGGCGCATCGGCGCCGACTCGGTGATCTACCCCGACCGCGACAGCGCCCACAGGCTCGCGCGGTCGATCGTCAACCACTCGGCCGTCGATTTCCTCGAGGTGTCGGAGGGCTTCTCCATCGCCGAGATCGACGTCCCGGACGGCATCCGCGGGCTCACCCTCGCCGAGGCGGACCTGCGCAAGAAGCATGGCGTCACCGTGCTCTGCATCCGCCGCGCCGACGTCGACCCGAAGAAGCCGCGCCAGGTGGTGGTGCCGCAGGCCGCCGACACGATCCAGGGGGACGACAAGCTCATCGTCTTCGGAGAGACCAAGTCGATCGACTCGCTCGGCTGACGATGGCAAGGCTCGTCATCAACGGCCGGCGGACCGTCTCCGGCGTCCACCGCGTGCAGGGCAACAAGAACGCGGCGCTGCCGATGATCGCCGCGGCGCTGCTCTCGCCGGAGCCGGTGACGCTCGAGAACGTGCCGGAGATCGAGGACGTGGCGATGATGCTCGAGGCGGCGCGCTCGTTCGGCGCGAAGATCTCGCGCGACCTCGCCGCCGGCACGGCGACGATCTCCGCGCCGCGGATCCGCACCGCCCGCATCGCGCCGGAGCTCGCGGCGAAGATCCGCACCTCCTTCCTCTTCGCGGGCCCGCTCCTCGCGCGCCTCGGCCGCGCCTCGCTGCCGCCGCCGGGCGGCGACCCGATCGGCCACCGCCGCCTCGACACCCACTTCGCCGGCTTCCGCGCGCTCGGCGCGAAGGCGCTGGCGGGCAAGAAGTCGCTTTCGCTCCGCGGCTCGCTCAAAGGGGCGCGGATGCTCCTCGACGAGGCGTCGGTCACGGCGACCGAGAACATCATGATGGCCGCCACGCTCGCGAAGGGGACGACCACGATCGCCAACGCAGCCTGCGAGCCGCACGTCGTCGACCTCGCCACGATGCTCAACGCGATGGGCGCGAAGGTGTCCGGCGCGGGAACCAACCTGATTCGGATCGAGGGCGTGGAGTCGCTGCACGGCGGCGCCGCGCGCGTAGGCTGCGACTACATCGAGGCCGGCAGCTACGTCGCCGCGGCGGCCGCTACCGGTGGCGAGCTGACGCTCGAGAACGTCGACCCCGAGCCGTTCGAGGCGCTGGAGGGGGCGTTCGCGCGCTTCGGGGTCACCTGGAGCGTCGACGCGAAGGCGCGCACCCTCCACTACGCGCCGCGCAAGCGGCTCAAGATGAAGTACGACCTCGGCGACGCGATACCGTCCGTCGCCGACGGCACCTGGCCGGCGTTCCCGTCCGACCTCCTCTCGGTGCTGATCGTGCTCGCCACCCAGGCCCGCGGCACCTGCCTCTTCTTCGAGAAGATGTTCGAGAGCCGCCTCTACTTCGTGGACCGCCTGCGCCAGATGGGCGCGAAGATCGTGCAGTGCGACCCGCACCGGGTGGTGGTGACGGGGCCGTCGACGCTCTACGGCGGGGCGGTGTCGTCCAACGACATCCGCGCCGGCATCTCGCTCGTAATCGCCGCGCTCTGCGCGAAGGGCGAGACGGTGATCGAGAACGCGGAGACGATCGACCGCGGCTACGTGGCGATCGAGCGCGGGCTCTCCGCGCTCGGCGCCGACATCCGCCGCGCTTAGGCGCCGGGCGACTGGGCCGCTTCCGAGCCGGTGCCGCGGATCTTGATGTGGAGCTCGCGGAGCTGCTGCTCGGTCACGTAGTTGGGCGCGCCCATGAGCAGGTCCTGCGCCTTCTGGTTCATCGGGAAGGCGATCACCTCGCGGATGTTCGGCGTGTCGGTGAGGAGCATCACCATGCGGTCCACGCCCGGGGCGATGCCGCCGTGCGGCGGCGCACCGAACTGGAACGCGCGGTGGAGGGCGCCGAACTTCTTGACGACGTCGTCCTTGGTGTAGCCCGCGATCTCGAACGCCTTGTACATCACCTCGACCTGGTGGTTGCGGATCGCGCCCGACGAGAGCTCGATGCCGTTGCAGACGACGTCGTACTGGTACGCCTCGATGGAGAGCGGGTCCTTGGTGTTCAGCGCCTCGAGCCCGCCCTGCGGCATCGAGAATGGGTTGTGCGAGAAGATTATCTTGCCGGTCTCGGGGTCCTTCTCGAAGAACGGGAAGTCGACGATCCAGCAGAACTTGTAGCAGTTCTTTTCGCGGATGTCGTTCGTCATGTGGTCGGCGATGTCGGTGCGGACGAGGCCGGAGAGGCGGTTGCACTCGTCGACGTCGGCGGCCATGAAGAAGAGCGCGTCGGTCGGCTCCATGCCCGCGAGCTTCTTCATCTCCTCGAGCTGCTCGGCGGAGAGGAACTTCGCGATCGGCCCCTTGAGCTCGCCTTCCTTGGTCCATGAGATGTAGCCGAGGCCCTTGCCGCCGTTCTCCTTGACGAACGCCTCGCGCTTGTCGAACCAGGTGCGGGTCTCGACGCCGACGATTCCCTTGACGAGCAGGCCCTTGACGAGCCCGCCGTTCTTGACGCACGCGGCGAACGCCTTGAAGTCGGCCTTCGCGAAGAAGTCGGACATGTCGATCCACTTGAGCGGATTCCTGAGGTCCGGCTTGTCCGAGCCGTAGGTCATCATCGCGTCGCGGTACTTGATGCGCGGCCATGGCGCCTCGTTGCACGCCCAGGTCGAGAACTTCCTGAACGTCGCGGAGACGACGTCCTCGACGACGGCGAAGATCTCGTCCTGCGTCACGTAGGACATCTCGATGTCCATCTGGTAGAACTCGCCGGGCGAGCGGTCGGCGCGCGCGGCTTCGTCGCGGAAGCACGGCGCGATCTGGAAGTACTTGTCGAAGCCGGACACCATCAGGAGCTGCTTGAACATCTGCGGCGCCTGCGGAAGGGCGTAGAACATGCCGCGGTGGATGCGGCTCGGCACCAGGTAGTCGCGCGCGCCCTCGGGCGAGGAGGCGGTGAGGATCGGCGTCTGGAACTCGTGGAATCCCTTCTCCCACATCTTCTCGCGGAGGAAGCGGATGACGTCGCTCCTGAGGATGATGTTCCTGTGGAGCTTCTCGCGGCGGAGGTCGAGGAAGCGGTACTGGAGGCGCACGTCCTCGCTCTCGTCGGCCTTCTCGTCCGGGATGTAGAGGGGCGTCACCTGCGAGGCGGACTCCATCACGAGCTCGTTCGCCTCGATCTCGATTTCGCCGGTCGGTAGCTCGGGGTTGATCGTGTCGGGCGTCCTCAGCTTCACCTCGCCGGTCACGGTGATGACCGACTCGAGGTGCGCCTTCTCGACGGTGCCGAAGAAGCTGCGCGAGGGGTGGACGACGATCTGCGTGAGGCCGTAGTGGTCGCGGAGGTCGACGAAGAGGATGCCGCCGTGGTCGCGGAGGCGGAACATCCAGCCGGAGAGCCGGACGGTCTTGCCCGCGTCGGAGGCGCGGAGCTCGTTGCAGGTATGGGTGCGGTACGGATGCATGATTGGAATTGTCCTTCCCTTGGGGAATATGGGTGCGTATTATACCAAATTTCGCCGCGCGGCGTAACG
>CACXRO010000038.1 GCA_902770045.1 uncultured bacterium | reverse complement strand
CGAGACGTACGGCCCCGGGACGAGCGCAAGGCCGACGCTCGGATTCTCGACGGCCAGGTCGTTCCCCGGCGACTGCGTGGCGGCGACGGCGGACGGGCTCACGGTGACGAACGGCGCGCGGGTGGCGTTCGCGGCGTCGGGCGAGATCGGTCCCAACCGCGGCGTTCTCTTCGGGAGCGGCGTGCGGCCGGTCGTCGATGTCGCGGCGGACGAGACGGTGACGGTCTGTTCAGCCGTCTCTGGCACGAGCGGCTTCGAGAAGACCGGCGCAGGTACGCTTGTCTTCGCCGGCAATCTGCGCAAGCTCTCGGGAACGGTGAAGGTGACTGCGGGCACGCTGGTGCTGCCGCACAAGTCGCGCTGCGGCGCGTTCACGCTCGAGGTGGCGTCTGGCGCCAGCGTGGTCTACTCCAACGCCGGCGTCGGCTCGGTCTACTACCTGCGCTGAGTGTTTGGGTGGAGCTATTCCCGGCTAAATCTATGATTCTTACCTAGATTTAGCTAGGGATAGCGCCTTTAGCGGCCTATACTTGACTAAATCAAGTAAATTATGATATATTACGCTCCGTAAGCCTAAAGGAGGTGAGTTATGATTGGCAGAGAAAGAGAGCGAAAGATACTGGAGGACGCAATGAATTCAGATTATTCTGAATTTGTGGCAGTGTATGGACGGCGCCGTGTTGGTAAGACCTTTCTGGTTAGAGAGACCTTTGACTACTCCTTCACATTTCAACATGCGGGAATGGCAAAATCCAGTATGCGCAAGCAGCTGAAGTCATTTGCCGGGTCTCTGAAGGACGCGGGGCTTGAGTTGCCTTCCGTACCGAGCGACTGGCTCGAAGCATTTGAGGCGCTGAAGGACTTGATACGACATTCGACCTCCGCGAAAAAAGTCGTGTTCATAGACGAGATGCCATGGATGGACACGCCGAAGTCGGGGTTCGTCCCGGCGCTTGAGAATTTCTGGAACGCATGGGCATCTGCACGCAAGGACGTCTTGTTGATAGTATGCGGTTCCGCCACTTCCTGGATCATCAGCAAGATTCTCCGCAACAGAGGAGGCCTTCACAACCGCGTTACCGTGGAGATTCCGCTGTCGCCGTTCACTCTGCGCGAATGTGAATTGTACGCCGAATCGCGCAAACTTGGCATGTCGCGTCGTCAGATCGTCGAGTGCTACATGGCGTTGGGCGGGATCCCGTACTACTGGAGGCTGCTTGCCAAGGGGCTGAGTCCGGCGCAGAACTTCGATTCCCTGTTCTTTGCAAAGGACGCGCGCCTGCGCATGGAGTATTCGGAACTCTATGCTTCGCTGTTCAAGTCGCCGGAGCCGTATGAGCGAATTGTGGCGGAGTTGGGGCGCCGCGGCGTAGGTCTGACCCGCGATGAGATAGCCGCAGCGACTGGCATGTGCAACTCGGGAACGCTCACCCGCCGTCTTGAGGAGCTTGAGCAGTGTGGCTTTATCCGCAAGTATCCTGTGTTCGGCAAGAAGAGCAAGAGTGCGGTTTTCCAGTTGATAGACTGCTACACCCTATTCTACTTCAGGGTCATATCGGCAAATGAGCGCATGGACGAGCATTTCTGGACGTCGTCGGTAGGTTCGCGCATCGTCTCGACATGGCAAGGCCTTGCGTTTGAGCGCGTCTGCATGATGCACATCGAAGAGATTCGCCGGGCGCTTCAGATAGGCGGTGTCGTAAGCGGCTCCGCCCCGTGGCGCAGCTCCGGCGAAGAGCATGTGCAGATAGACCTGCTGATAGATCGCAACGACGGCGTGATAAATCTCTGCGAGATGAAGTTCTCGGACGAGCCATACGCCTTGTCGGCGGAGGAGCTTGAGCGTATTCAGCGACGCCGGAGGGTGTTCAGGGAGGAAACCCGCACGCGGAAGGCGGTGCATCTGACCCTCGTCGTTTCGCCGTCGCTGAGCAGGAACTGCAATTCTGGCGAGCTGCAGTCGGTGGTAGAGCTCGACGACCTGTTCGCCGCGGCAAAACCGTAACGAGAAGTCGACTGGGAGCGAGCCGAATGGGAGGCTGTATGGCGGGGATTATAGAAGATGTGATTGGCGGATATATTGCAATGACGCGGCAGCCGGGGATTTGGTATAATTCACGCAAATGACCGGCGGCGTCTCCATCATCGACTATTCGGTCGTCGCGGCGTTCTTCGCCGCGATGGTGTGCGTCGGCGTCCACTACGCCCGGCGCGCGGCGACTTCGGATCAGTTCTTCGGCGGCGACAAGGTGGCGCCGTGGTGGCTTTCCGGCGTTAGCTTCTACATGAACAGCTTCTCCGCGCTTGCGTTTGTGATGTACTCGGCGCTCGCGTACAAGTACGGCTGGGTGCCGGTGACGGTGAGCTGGCTGTCGGTGCCGGCGGTGCTGCTCGGCGCGTGGTTCCTGTCGGTGCGCTGGCGGAGGGCGGCGAAGGCGAGCCCGATTGATTTCGTCGCGGAGCGGTTCACGCCGGGGATGTGCCGTGCGCTGGCGGTTCTGGGACTGCCGATGCAGCTCCTCGACAACGCGCTCAAGCTGCTCGCGATCGGCACGGTCGTGGGCGTTGGGATGGGTTTCCCGCTTTTCTGGTCGATCTGCGTCTCCGGCGTGATAATCGTCCTCTACACGTTCCTCGGCGGAATCAAGGCGGCGCTCGCGTGCGATTTCATCCAGTTCTTCGTCATCCTCGCCGTCGTCCTCGTCCTGCCGCCGCTCTGCCTCGGGCGGCTCGCCGCGCTGGACGGCGGCTCGGGGCTCGCGCACGGTTTTTCCGTCTTCCTCGACCGCGTCCCGGACGGTTTCTTCGGCCTGACCGCCGGGAAGTACACCTGGGTCTACATGCTCGTGTTCTTCTGCTGCGTCGGCTCGACGCTCTCGACCAACTGGTCGCTTGTCCAGCGCTATTATTCCACGCGCAGCGACCGCGACGCGAAGAAGATGGCGTATCTCGTCGCGGCACTCCTTTTCCTCGGTCCGCCGCTGTTCTTCTTCCCGGCGATGGCGGCGCGCGTGTTCATGCCCGGGATCCCAGACTCGGAGATGAACGGCGTCTACGCGATCCTCTGCCGCGAGGTGCTGCCGACCGGCATGATCGGACTCGTGGTGGCCGCGATGTTCTCGGCGACAATGAGCTCGCTCGCCGGCAACTTCAATGCGGCGGCGGCGGTTGCGGTGAACGAACTCTACGTCAAGTTCGCCCCGGGGGCGTCCTCGCGCTCGCGGATGGTCGCTGCGCGCATTGCGACTGTGCTGGTCGGGGGACTTGTCCTCGCGCTCACCTTCGTGATGCAGTATGTGCAGGGCGCGGACGACCTCTTCAACCTTTCGAACAAGATCTTCGGCGTGTTCCTGCCCCCGATTGCGCTGCCGATGCTCGGGGGGCTCATCGTCCGCCGCCTCTCGCGGCGTGCCGGCATGGCGGGGCTCGCCGGTGGAATCGCCTTCGGGCTTGCTTTGTTCGCCGCCGGGGGGAAGTGGCCTTTCCTCAGGGAGATGGTATGGTCTTTCCCGCTCACCGCCGCGGCGACGGTCGCATGCCTTGCGCTCGGTACGGTGCTGTGGCCGGACGGCGCGGAAGGACGCAAAGCCGTCGACGGATTCTTCAGCAGACTGGAGGTGGGAACGTGAAGCCGAATGGATGGGTGGATCTTCAGGTCAACGGCTACGCCGGTGTTGATTTCAACACGCCTGGGCTGACGGAAGAGGCGGTGAAGTCCGTTGTCGACCGCCTCAACGCCGACGGCACCTCGGAGTTCCTGCCGACATTTGTGACCGGCGATCCCGAAGTGGTCGTCAACAACATCCGCACCATCGTTGCGGCGCGGAAGCGCTATGCCGAATGTGAACGGGCTATCCTCGGATTCTTCCTCGAAGGACCGTTCATCTCTCCGCAGCCAGGTGCAGTTGGAACGCATCCCGTCGAGTGGGTGCGCGCGCCTGACCTCGCGCTCTTCGGCCGGTTCCAGGACGCGGCGGAGGGACTCGTCCGGATGGTGAACGTCGCGGCGGAGATTCCGGGAATGCCGGACTTCGTGCGCGCCATCGCCGCGCAGGGCGTTGTGGTTTCGCTCGGGCACCAGATGGCGACCAGCCCGGCCCAACTGGAGTCGTGCCTCGCCGCGGGGGCGAAGGCGTTCACCCACCTCGGCAACGGCATCCCCAACGAGATCAACCGCCACGACAACATCGTCTACACTGCGCTTGTCGAGGACCGTGCCAGCGTGATGTTCATTCCCGACGGACACCACCTGCCGGACACGATGCTCAAGCTCTACTTCCGCGCAGTTCCGCTCAAGCGCCTTGTCGCCGTCTCCGACGCGCAGTATCCGGCCGGGATGCCGCCGGGCGAATACGAGGTCTGCGGGGCGCATGCGAGGCTTGAGCCGGACGGGCTGCTCTGGAACCCTGCGCGCAACTGCCTCGTCGGCGCCACTACGCCGATGGCGGCGATGATGGCGCTTCTCGCCGAGCGCGTCGGCCTGACGCCGGACGAGCTGCGTGCTGTCGGACGAGACAACCCCTTGAAACTAATAGGAGAGTGAAAAATGAAGATAACTGTTGCAGAGACGAAGGAACGAATGGGAAGCCTTGCGGCGGAGGACGCCGCCGCGAAGATCGTCGCGGCGATCGCGGAGCGCGGCGAGGCGCGGGTCATCTTCGCCTCCGCCGCCAGCCAGTTCGAGTTCCTCGAGGCGCTCGTCGCGCACGGCGGGATCGACTGGTCGAAGGTGCATGGGTTCCACCTCGACGAATACGTCGGACTGAAGGCAGACCATCCGGCGTCGTTTCGCCGCTTCCTGCGAGAACGCCTGTTGGCGAAGCTGCCCTGCTCGATGAAAGACTTTACCTTTGTCGGCGGCGATGCGCCCGACACGACCGCTGAATGCGCGAGGCTGGAGGCTGCGGTCCGCGAGCGCCCGATCGACCTTGCCTGCATCGGCATCGGCGAAAACGGGCACATCGCGTTCAACGATCCGCCGGCGGACTTCGAGACGAAGGCGGCATACGCTGTCGTTGCGCTGGACGAGGTCTGTCGCCGCCAGCAGGTCGGCGAAGGGTGGTATCCCGACATCGACCACGTTCCCACCCATGCCTTCTCGATGACGGTTCCGCAGATCATGGCTTCGAAGTCGCTTGTCGTGGTCGTGCCGGATTCGCGCAAGGCCGATGCGGTCGCGGCAGCGGTCGACGGTCCGCTCACCAACAAGTGCCCGTCGTCGATTCTGCGCACACATCCCGACTGCACGCTCTACCTCGATCGCCCCGCTGCGGCAAAGCTGAAGGAGATCCGTTTGTGATAGCCGTTCTTGGTAAAAAGGGTCAGTTGAAAGGTTGAAAAGTTGAAAGGCCGCGGCAGTTTGCGCGGCAAGTTGCGCGGCGATGCATTAACCCATATGCCATTCGCCGGATACAGACCCGGGCGGTTTTGGTATAATACACGCAAATGAAGACTGCATTGGCGATATTGGGGCTGACGATTTCGGCGAGTCCTCTGGTGAACGATGACGTGCTCGAGCCATCGGTCGAGAACGAGGTCGCGCACGCGCTCGCCGTCGCGCCGTCGAACTCGGTCGCGCTCGCCGAGGCCGCGCTCGCCGCGCCGGAGTACTCGCCGCCGCTCGCGGCGCTCGGGGTCACGGGCTCGGTCTCGCGCACCGCGCTCGCGGTGAAGCTGGTCTCGGAGCAGCGCGCCGACGGGCGCTGGCTCGCGGGGACGAACGACGTCACGGCCGCGGCGGCCGGGGCGCTCATCTGGTGTCTGCGCTGAGATGACGTTCCTTGCCCTGGCAGTCCTGGTCGTCCTCTCCGCGTTCTTCTCGAGTGCGGAGACGGTGCTCTTCTCGCTCACCGGTTCGCAGCGCGCGCGCATCCGCGCGCGCAGCCCGAAGGCGGACGCGCGCATCGCCCGCTGCCTGGCCGACAAGGCGGTGCTCTTCTCGACGCTGCTCGTCGGCAACACCTTCGTCAACTTCGCCATCGCCACCATCGGCTACCGGCTCTTCGCGGGCTGGATTCCCGGCGGCGGCTGGCTGGCGGTGCCGGCGATGACCGTATTCCTGCTCGTCTTCGGCGAAATCACCCCGAAGCGCCTGGCGCTCAAGTTCACCGAGGAGATCGCCCCCGCCTATGCGCGCCTGCTCTGGTTCTGGCGCTCGATCCTCTTTCCGTTCAACGCGGCGCTGAGGGCGTCCTCGCGCGCCTTCGCCCCAGCGCTCGCGCGCGAGCGCCGCGCGCTCTCCGACGCGGAGCTCGTCTCGGTGATGGAGTCCGCCGCCGAGCGCGGCGAGGTCTCGGAGCGCGACGCCGAGATGGTGGAGGGGGTGCTCAGGCTCTCGGAGCTCTGCGCCAACGACGAGATGATCCCACGCGTCGACATCGAAGGCTACGACACCGACCGCCCCGAGGCCGAGCGCGCCGCCGCGCTCAAGTCCGCCCGCCACCGCCACCTGCCCGTCTACCGGCGCACGCCGGACGCCATCGAGGGCGTGATCGCCCGCGACACCGGCGAGGTCGAGGACGCGCTCTTCGTGCCCGAGACGGTGACGCTCGACGACCTGCTCGTCACCTTCGCCAAGAGCCGCAAGCCGCTCGCGGTGGTGCTCGACGAATACGGCGGCACCGCCGGCATCATCTCGCCGGACGACATCCTCGAGGTGATCTTCGGCCCCGGCGTCTTCGCCCGCCCCGACCAGGAGCCGCAGATCGTGAAGAAGGGGCCGAACGTCTGGGAGATCGACGCGCGCGCCTCGCTGGACGAGGTCAACCGCGAGCTCGGGCTGGAACTGGAGGCGGAGGACGCCGACCGCATCTCGGGCTGGGTGCAGTTCCACGCCGAGCGCCTGCCGCACGTTGGACAGGAGATCGAGGCGGACGGCTGCCGCGCGACCGTCGTCCGCCGCCGCCGCCGCCGGGTGGAGGCGGTGCGGCTGGAGGTTCTCTCGCGCCCCGAGGCCGACACCGACGAGGAGATCATCGCCGACACCGACGAGGAGGCCGCGCGCACCGAGGAGGAGGACGAGGAATGATCGAGATCCTGCTTTTCCTGGCGGCCGTCGCCGCGCTTGCCGGCGCCGCGTTCTGCGCGGGCGCGGAGACCGGCTTCCTCTCGGTGAGCCGCGAGCGCGTGCTGCATCTGTCGCGCGAGGGCGGGGTCAAGGCGGCCAAGGTGCAGAAGGCGCTTGCGGACATGGCGCGCACCACCACCACGCTGCTCATCGGCAACAACCTCGCCTCGGTGGGCTACTCCTCGGCGTTTGCCGCGCTTTCGGCGCGGATCTCGGGCTCGAACGCCACCGCGAGCGCGGTCCTCGGCTTCGTGGGCGCGTTCATGCTCCTCTACTGCGCCGAGTTCATGCCCAAGCTGCTTTTCGCCGCGCGCCCGCTCCGGCGCATCCTCGCCGTCGCCGGCGCCTACGAGGTGCTCGCCGCCGCGCTGAAGCCGGCCGTGTCGCTGGCGATGCGCTTCACCGACCTCTTCATGCCGCGCCGCGACGAGAAGTACAAGCTCACCTCGGCCGACCTCCTGAGGATCCTCCAGGACCGCAAGGACGGCGTCTGCCTCACCGACTTCGAGTCCGCCCTCATCACCCGCATCTTCGTCCTCCGCGCCAAGGGCAGCCCCATCACCCGCGAGGCGATTCTCGATGCCCTCGCCTGACAGCGGTGACTGGCGCGATTATGGTATAATACGCGGCAATGAACAGCGAATTTGACACGATCGACGACTGCCTCGCCGCCCTCAGGGCCGGCGAGATCGTGGTCGTCACCGACGACGCCGACCGCGAGAACGAGGGCGACTGCATCTGCGCCGCCGAGTTCGCCACCACCGAGAACGTCAACTTCATGGCCTCGCACGCGAAGGGGCTCATCTGCATGCCGATGAGCGCGGCGCTCTGCCGCAGCCTCGACCTGCCGCAGATGGTGGCGGAGAACACCGACAACCACTCGACCGCCTTCACCGTCTCCATCGACTCCGTCCGCACTACCACCGGCATCTCCGCCGAAGAGCGCGGCGAAACCGCGCGCGCGGCGGTGCGCGAGGGCGCGAGGCCGGGCGACTTCCGCCGTCCCGGCCACATGTTCCCGCTCGAGGCGCGCGCGGGCGGGGTGCTCCGCCGCGCCGGGCACACCGAGGCGACGGTCGATCTCTGCCGGCTCGCCGGGCTCCGCGAGGCCGGGCTCTGCTGCGAGATCATGAAGGACGACGGCACTATGGCGCGGCTGGACGACGTCGCCGCGTTCGCGAAGCGCCACGGGCTGAAGATGACGACGATCGCCGACCTGATCGCCTACCGCCGCCGGGTCGAGAAGCTGGTGGAGAAGGTTGAGGAGGTGGACCTTCCCACCGCGCACGGGCACTTCCGGCTCAGCATGTACAAGAGCCGCGTCACCGGGCTCGAGCACCTCGCGCTGGTCAAGGGCAAGGTCGACGACGGCGAGCCGGTGCTGGTGCGCGTCCATTCCGAGTGCTTCACCGGCGACGTGCTCGGCTCCGAGCGCTGCGACTGCGGCCCGCAGCTGCACGCGGCGATGGAGGCGGTGGAGCGCGAGGGGCGCGGGGCCGTCCTCTACATGCGCCAGGAGGGGCGCGGCATCGGGCTCGAGCAGAAGCTGCACGCCTACCATCTGCAGGAGAAGGGGATGGACACCGTCGAGGCGAACGTGGCGCTCGGCTTCGCGCCGGACCTCCGCGACTACGGCGAGGGCGCGCAGATCCTGGCCGACCTCGGCATCCGCAAGGTGAGGCTGCTCACCAACAACCCGTGCAAGGTGAAGGGGCTGGACGGCTACGGCATCGAGATCGCCGAGCGCGTGCCGATCGTGATTCCGCCGAACGCCCACGACCGCCGCTACATGGAGACCAAGCGCACCAAGATGGGCCACATCCTGTAGCCGCCAACTCTCGTTTGCGTTCTCACCACTTGCGCGGATGGGGGCGATTATGGTATACTACGCGCCAATTCATTCACCGACAGGAGACTAAAGACAGTATGGTAAAGATCAGAATGCGTCGCACCGGGTGCACCAACCACGCGACCTACCGCATCGTCGCGGCGGACGTGCGCTCGCCTCGCGACGGCAAGTTCCTCGAGATCCTCGGGTCCTACGACACCCAGGTCAAGGAGAACAACTTCAAGCTCGACCTCGCGCGCGTCGACTACTGGCTCTCGAAGGGCGCCAAGCCCTCGACCACGGTCGCCTCGCTGATCCGCCGCGCCCGCAACCCCGAGCTCAAGCCGCACCACGCCGCCAAGGCCAAGAAGCCGGCGGAGAAGAAGGAGGCATAAGCCATGGGCATCAAGCTTATCGACAAGATCAACGCCGAGCAGGCGGCCGTCATCAAGGAGCGCAACTACCCCGCGTTCCGCGCCGGCGACATCGTCCGCGTCTCGATCAAGATCAAGGAAGGCGACAAGTTCCGCATCCAGGACTTCGAGGGCAAGGTGCTGGCGGTCGACAACGGCCGCGGCAACGCGTCCGGCAACTTCACCGTCTCGCGCGACAGCTACGGCGTCCGGGTGGAGAAGCTCTTCCCCTTCGCCAGCCCCTGGATCCAGGCGATCAAGGTGGTCAAGAAGGGCGCCGCGCGCCGCGCCAAGCTCTACACCGAGCGCACGTTCTGCTCGCACAAGGCGGTGCGCAAGCTCGTCAAGAAATAATGCCGGGCGACGTCGGCGAATGAACGTGGAGGGGCGTCGCGGGCTGTCCGCGGCGCCTTTTCGCCGCAATCAGGGAGGAGATTCATGAAAATCGCGATTCAGGGCGCCGCCGGGCGCATGGGGAGGATGCTGGACACGCTCGCCGCCGGCTTCGGGCTGGAGGTGGTTTCGCGCGTCGACGTGGCCGATGGCTACGACCGCGGCTGGGCGGACGGCGTGGAGGGAGTCGTCGACTTCTCCCACCACTCCGCGCTTCCTGCGGCGATCGCCGAGGCCGCGCGCCGCGGCATTCCGTACGTGATCGGCACCACCGGGCTGGACGAGTCCGAGCAGGCGGCGGTGGCGGCGGCGGCGGAGTCGATTCCCGTCGTCCAGAGCGGCAACTACTCGCTGGGCGTCAACCTGCTCGTCGAGCTGGTGCGCCGGGCCGCGGCGGCGCTGGGGCCGGAGTACGACATCGAAATCGCCGAGATGCACCACCGCCACAAGAAGGACGCGCCTTCGGGGACGGCGCTGATGCTCGCGAAGGCAGCGGCCGAGGGCCGCGGACGCGCGGCGGACGGCTTCGTCTACGGTCGCCGCGGCGACGTCGGGGAGCGTCCCGAGGGCGAAATCGCCATCCACGCGCTGCGCGGCGGATCGGTGGTGGGCGACCACACGGTGATGTTCGCCGGCGAACTTGAGCGGGTGGAGCTCGTCCACCGCGCCCAGAGCCGCGAGGCGTTCGCCGCCGGGGCGCTCAAGGCGCTCGTGTGGGCGAAGGGCCGCGGCCCCGGGCTCTACTCGATGCGCGACGTCCTCGGCCTCGTCTGAGCCGCGCCGGAGCGCGTCCGCAAAATCCCCGCCCCCAAAGGCGGGGATTTTTGGTATACTACCGACAAACAACCAAACAAGGAGGTATGAAATGACAGGCAGTCTCGTGTTCTTCGCCATCGTGGCGGCGATAGTTCTGGTGGCGATCCTCAAGACCGCGGTGATCGTGCCGCAGAAGACCGCGTATATCGTGGAGCGGCTCGGGCGCTACCGCTGCACCCTCGACGCCGGCTTCCACATCCTCATCCCGTTCCTCGACCGCATCGCCTACCGCCACACCCTGAAGGAGCAGGCGATCGACGTTCCGCCGCAGGAGTGCATCACCAAGGACAACATCGCCGTCTCCGTCGACGGCATCCTCTACATGCAGGTGATGGACCCGGCGAAGGCGTCCTACGGCATCGGCAACTACCTCTTCGCGACGACGCAGCTCGCCCAGACCACCATGCGCTCCGAGATGGGCAAGCTCGACCTCGACCGCTCGTTCGAGGAGCGCACCGCGATCAACCAGGCGATCGTCTCGGCGGTTGACAAGGCGAGCGACCCCTGGGGCATCAAGGTGACGCGCTACGAGATCAAGAACATCACCCCTCCGCAGTCGATCCGCGACGCGATGGAGAAGCAGATGCGCGCCGAGCGCGAGAAGCGCGCGATGATCGCCGAGTCCGAGGGCGAGCGCCAGTCGAAGATCAACCGCGCCGAGGGCGAGCGCCAGCAGGCCATTGCGCTCTCCGAGGGCGAGCGTGCGCGGCGCATCAACGAGGCCGAGGGCAAGGCGAAGGAGATCCTGCTCGTCGCCGAGGCCCAGGCGACCGGCATCACCAAGGTCGCCGAGGCGATCAACGGCAAGGGCGGCATCGAGTCCGTCAACATGCAGCTCGCCCAGCAGTACCTCGCCCAGTTCGGCAACCTCGCCAAGACCAACAACACGATGATCATCCCGTCGGACCTCGCGAACGTCGCCGGAGTCCTCAAGGCCTGCACCAGCATCGTGAAGAAGGCGGAGGCCTGAGATGCGCGCCGCGCCCTGCGTCCTCGCGAAGGCGGCGGCCCTCGCGCTCGCGCTCGCGTCCGCGCCCGACGCCTTCGCCGTCGGCGACTCCTGCGCCGGAGTCTCGATCCGTCCGAGGGGACCGGTCGGGCGCCGGCTCGAGCTCCTGGTCGAGAACCACCTCGCCGCCACCGACATCGACTACATCACCGCGCCGTTCCACGCCCACAACGAGCGCAACCGCCTCTGGCGCACCGAGTTCTGGGGCAAGTTCATGCACTCGGCCGAGCCGCTCTGGGCGTATACCGGCGACAGCCGGCTCAGGGAGAAGATCGACCGCGGGGTGAAGAGCGTCCTCGCCGCGCAGGAGAAGTCGGGCTACATCGGCAACTATCCGGACGAGCTGCGCTGCGGAAAGGGCTGGGACGTCTGGGGGATGAAGTACACGATGATGGGCCTCATCCACAACTACGACGCCACCGGGTCGAAGGAGTCGCTCGACGCGGCGCTTCGGCTCTGCGACTACCTCGCCGGCGAACTCGGCCCGAACGGCCGCCGCAAGCGCCCGCTCGCCACCTCCGGCCAGTGCGCCGGGATGCCGTCGCTCTCCAATCTCGAGCCGGTGATGTGGCTCTACAACCGCACCAAGGAGCCGCGCGTCCTCAAGTTCGCCGACTACATCGTCCAGCAGATGGACGACCCCAAGGTCGGCCCCGAGCTGATCCGCCTCGCGGATGTCGAGGTCTGGCGCCGGCAGGACCCATCCTCGCCCAACCCGGCGTGGAACCACTCCTGGAACCGGCTCAAGGCCTACGAGATGATGAGCTGCTACCAGGGGCTGATCGAGTACGGGCTCGTCACCGGCCGCCGCGACTGCATCGAGGCCGCCGAGAAGACGGCGCGGTCGATCGTCAAGGAAGAGCTCAACCTCGCCGGCGGATCCTGCTCCGGCGAGCACTGGTTCCACGGCGCCGTCAAGCAGCACCAGCCTTTCATCCACCTGCAGGAGACGTGCGTCACCATCACCTGGATGCGGCTTTTGGAGAAGCTCCTCGAGGTTACGCTCGACCCGACCTGGGCCGACGAGTTCGAGAAGACCTTCCTCAACTCCTACCTCGGCGCGTTCAAGCCCGATGGCCGCGAGTTCGCCGGCTACACCCCGCTCTCCGGCTACCGCTGGCACGGCCAGCACCACTGCCGCATGCACACCGACTGCTGCAACGCGAACGGCCCGCGCGGCTTCGTCTCCTACCTGCGCACGGCCGCCTTCGCCCGCGGCGACGCGGTGTACGTCAACCAGTACGCCTCGAGCATCGTCGCGGCAAAGCTCGCCGACGGCCGCGAGGTGTCGTTCGACGTCTACTCCACCTTCCCGGCCCCCGAGTGGACGCTTTTCACCACCCGCACCGCCGGCAAGTACAAGCTCGTCCTGCGCGTCCCCGGCTGGTGCCGCAAGCCGGTCGTCAAGCTCAACGGCAAGGCGCTCGAAGGCGTGAAGAGCGGCTACTTCACCATCGACCGCGAATGGGTCGCCGGCGACCAGGTGTCGGCGGAGTTCCCGCCCGAGGTGGTCGCGCACGTCGTCGACTCCCACGTCGCCTTCACCCGCGGGCCGATTCTGCTCGCGCGCGACTCGCGCTTCGGGGAAGGGGACCTGAACGAGGTCATCCGCGCCCAGATCAAGGACGGCGAGGTGATTGGCGGCGCGGAGGTCGTGCGCTCGCCCGACGACACCTTCGCCTCGACCGTGTCGCTGCCGCTCGCAATCGGCTCGCACTCGGAGAATCCGGACGGCAACCGCCCCTCGCGCGTCACCTTCTGCGACTACATGAGCGCCGGCTCGGAGTGGCGTCCCGGCAACTACTACCGCACCTGGTTCCCGCTCGAACGCCATCCCTGGGACTGAGCGCACCGATGATTTCAAAGTCAAAGCCAAACAAGGAGCAAAAGACATGAAAACGAGAATGATGATCACCGCCGCGTTCGCCGCGGCCGCGCTCGCCGCCTCCGCGTTCACCGCCGAGGCCCCCAAGACCAAGCCGGCCAAGCCCACCGGCGAGGCACCGTCCAAGGTCTACGCAACGGTCGAGATCACCGGCTCCGAGGACCTGACCGCGTTCGCGATGGACTACTCCAGGCGTATCGAGGCCCAGCAGCTGGGGATGTTCTCGGCGATGGCCATGTCCGGCGAGCCGATGAAGACGTTCGGCCCGACGCCGAAGGATAGCGAGGCGGCGATCGCGGTGTTCGGCCCCGCCCAGCCGCCGGCCGATCTCGCGGAGGCGACGAACTTCTCGTTCGCGGTCTTCTATCCGCTCTCCCGCAAGAAGGACGAGATCCTCGCCGGCAACCCCAAGCTCAAGGAGAAGGGCGGCCTCGTCCGCCTCCCTGGCTGGTACGGCAAATCTGCCTACGCCGCGATCGGCGACGAACTGGCGGTCATCTCCTCCGACCGCCGTGTCGCGGAAAGGCTCAAGGACGCCGCGCTCGCCGCGAAGATGGCAGCGTCCTGCGGCGTCTACGCCAAGGGCCGGCTCATCCGGGTCACACTCCGCCGTCCCGCGCTCGACATGCTCGCCGCCGTCGCCGCCAAGCGTCTCGAGGATAGCGACGACGACGAGAACATCGCCAAGTCGAAGCCGATGATCGAAGAGTGCCTGAAGTTGCTTAAGGAGATTGACCGCATGTCCCTCGCCGTCGAGACGGAGAAAGACGCGCTGCTCGTCAAGCTCGGTGCCGACTGCCGCGAAGGCGGCAGGCTGGTGAAGTGCTATGGAGGCGGGCTCCCCGCCCAGGCGCTCGACTTCGGCCGCATCCCCGACAATGCGCTGGGTTTCTCCTCCGGCATCAGCGGCTACGGCTTGCTGTCGGAGAGTGTGTTCCGCGAGCAGAACTGGGTCAACCAGCTGTCCCAGGGCCTGGCCGAGGTCGCCAAGGAGTCGTCCGACGCCAAGGTCAAGACTCTCTGCGCGGCCGTCTCTAGCTCGCTCAAGAAGATTTCCGACAAGTGTCCGTTGCCGCGCGACGGCGAGTGGGCGACGGCCTTCCTCTGCAGCGACTTCGCGGGCAGCTTCCTGCTCGACTGCATCGGCGGCGAGGACCCTCGCGACGCCGAGTTCCTCGCGCTGGTGGACGGCGAGTTCGCCTCGATGTCCGCCGCGGCCAAGGTCGCCTATCCCGGCAAGACCTTCGTGACGTCGAAGAAGGACGGCTCGCGCTACCAGTACACGGTAGACCTTGACGCGATTTCGGCCGTCGCCAACGATGATGCCAAGGAAGCGGAGAAGGACATGGAGCTTCTCAAGAAGGCCTTCGGTTCTGGCAAGGCGGTGGTGGAGCTTGACTCTCCCAAGGGCAAGGCGTCGCGGCTGGTGGTCCGTTCCGAGAAGGGCGCCGACTCGTTCAAGGCGACCGGCGTGCAGAAGCGCAGTATGGAGAAGGCGTTTCCGGGCGTCTTCGGCAAGGAGAAGGTGTGCACCTGCGGACGCCTCGACACCTGTGGCATCGTTCGCTTCGTTGCCGCCTTTGCCGACGCGCTCGACCCAGCTGTGGTCAATGGCCTGCTGCCCAAGGATGGCACGCCCGGCTTCGCCTGGGTGTCGACCTGGAAGGACAAGAGCTTCGCCGGTACGATTCGCCTGCCAGACGCCGACATCCGCGCGATCTCGACCATCTCCCAGCTCGCCATCGCCGGCGCTGCCGATGACGACGATGACGACGACGACGACGACGAGTCCGCTGACGATGCAGACGAAGAGTCCAAAGAGTAATAGACTGTTAACAGAACTACTCGAATCCAAGGTTCACCTATTTGCTAAAACAGCGAATAGGTGAACTTGATATTTATGGGGACAGTCCCCGGAGGTAATATAAATCCGGTGGTAGGTCAGAAGCAGAAGTGATAATTTAGGTCTTGTCTAACCGAGATTTGGTAGACTACGCTACTGTTCAGCCGGACTAGTGTCCGGATAGAACGGCCCGCCCGAGAAAGGCCTTCCCGGGCGGGCCTGCGACGGCGAGGCTCTATTGGGTCCAGGGGCATCACCCTCCGGGTCAGCTTAGCCCGCCATCGCGTTTCGTCTAAAGGCTCAACAGTTGTATAGGCGTTTCGGGGAGGGGTCAATCTCCCCGGTTCAGCCTCCAGACAAGGGTAGTATAGCATGAAATCAGGAATCGTGCACATCGGGGTCGACGTTTCAAAGGAAAAACTCGACGTGTTTGTCCCGGCGCAGAAGGAAGGGATGCGCCCGACGACAAAGGGAGTCGACAACTGCGTCGCGGGCTTCAGGGAGATCCGCGACATTGCGAGAAAGGCCAGGGCGACGGTCTGCGTCGAGCCCACCGGCGGCTACGAGCTCGAGTTGATCGCCTTCCTGCACAAGTTCGAGGTCCCGGTCGCGTACGCCGACGCCCTGCGCGTGCGGCAGTTCGCGCGGGCCGAAGGGAGCCTGTCGAAGAACGACACGATCGACGCCGCTCTCATCTCGCGCTTCGCCGACAAGATCGGCGTGCGCGTCCTCGCGCCGCAGGAGGTCGAGGCCGTGGAGCTGAAGCGCAAGGCGAAGTTCCGCCAGACGATGATGGATTCGCGAACGGCCATGGCAAACCGCCTCGAAACCGAGACAGACCCTGAGATGAAGGCGTTGCTGAAGGAGCAGATCAAGCATATGGACAAAGTCATTGGCAAGGCCGAGCGGCTTTGTCTGGACACCGTCAAAAAGGACGAGCGCATGAACGCCCTGCTGGAGCGCTTCACCAAGGTAGGCGGTGTTGGCGACATGACGGCCATGTCAATTCTCGCGGGGCTTCCGGAAATCGGCAATCTCACCGATGCGAAACTCAACCGGCTCGTCGGGATCGCGCCGGAGGAGAAGCAGAGCGGGACGAAGGAATGGCAGCGCCGCATCTGGGGCGGACGCAAGGACGTGCGCAACGCGCTCTACATGGCATGCCTCGCATCAATCCAGTGGAACGCGGTTCTCGGAGGCTACTACCGCAAAAAGCGGGCGGAGGGCCATCCGCACAAGTGGGCGATAGTCCCGACCATGCGCAAGCTGCTG
>CACXRO010000037.1 GCA_902770045.1 uncultured bacterium | reverse complement strand
ACGGCTATCCGCTCGGAGAGCGTCTTCACGAACTGCGAGAGGTTGTACATTCGCCGGCAGAGGCGTTCCTTCTCCTCGTCCGCGACGCGGCCGCAGCCAGATGCGCGCAGCCGATCCCAGCGCTTCGCGGCTGCCTTCGCGGCGCGTTCGCCGCGGAGGAAGGCGAGGCGTTCGGCCATCTCGTCGTCGGGAAGCGCGAAGCCGACCGGCGGGCGGGACGCGCGGGGACTGTCCCCGTGAGCAGGGCTGGCGGGACTGTCCCCGGAGGCTGGAGATGGTGCGGTGGCGCGGGGACTGTCCCCGGGGGTCCAGACCGGGACCTGGATTTCCGGCGGGCGCATGCCGAAGGCGTGGGCAGGCGGCTCCTCCCCAGGCGTAAGCCAGTAGCGCTCGGGCACGCGCGGGACGTGCACGAGCAGGTGGAGGTGGTTGTCCATCACGCAGTACGCGTACACCTCCACGCCGCTGAAGCGCGCCACGTCGCGGATCCAGCCGCAGACGCGGTCCTTCATCCGCCCGTCCATCAGCAGCATTGCGCGGTGCGCAATGCGCGCGGTCACGTGGTAGATCCCGTCCGGGACCGTAACCCTGTTCTTCCTTGCCATTGAGTGTTCTCCTTTGTCGTATTCGACGTCCCGGCAGGGCATGCCGCGCACCGCGCGCGGCGACCAGACCCCTTCGGAACAGGAGAATAATAGCATATTCCGGAAAATCGAACCTTAATGGAACCTTAATGGAATCTAAATTCATCTTTAGATTCGCTTAAGGTTCCATTAAGGTTCCATTAAGGTTCGCAGAGCGACAAAAACCTTGGACCAGACTGGAATCACGCCTGGGCAACGGGGACAGTCCCCATAAAACAGGGTGGTCTGTCACCAAAAACACGGGGGACTGTCCCCCATAACGCGGGGACAGACCCTGGGGACAAAGGCGCTTAGACCTCAGGGACCTTATGTGAGCGGCAGCAGGCGAGCGCGGCGAGGGCGAGGGCGGCGAGGTGCAGGGCGAAGTTGACTGGCACGTAGACGCCGAGACCGAGCGCGAAGTCCAGCCGGAGGAAGAAAAAGGCGTTGATAATGACGAGCCAACACAGCGCCGTGAACACCGACGGCTTTGCCAGCAGACAGCACACAAGAGGAAACGCCAGTGAAACGAAGTCGTAACAGCGGTGGTAAAAGAAGACATTGGCGAGGAGCGCCAGCACTGAAAGGTCGAACATGAGCGCCGTTGCGTCCCCCGCCGCCGGCCTACGCGCGAACCGCCGCGCCGCAAAAGCCAGGATCGCCGCGCCGAAGACGGCGTAGCCAGCGAATGCCCACGGCCACAGGTCCGCCACGCCGAACCACCGCGCCAGCCCCATGAGGTCAGCGTCGCCGATCGGTTTGAGCGTCGCGCCGACACGGACCGACTCGACGACAAGCGTTAGGGGCGAGGTGTGCGTCCAACAACCGAGCGCCGTGGTGAGCGCCAGGTGGACCGCCGCTGCGAAGCCGACCGCCTTCCACTGGCGGCGGATGACGAAGACGAGCGCAAGCGGCGCGGTGACCGTGTACTTGAAGAGCGCGGCGGAAAGAAGCGCGCCTACGACCGCCCAGTGAAGCCTGCGCTCCATTGCCCAAAGCGCCGCAGCGAAAAACGCGAGCGAAAACATCGCGTGTTGACCGCAGCCCATCCCCACCCTCCACGGCACGCCGCAGAGGAAGAGAATGACGAACACCCAAAACGCGCGCGTCGCCTTGACCGGACGGAAGAAGAGCCGGTGGACGAAGAATAGGAACACTGCGGTAAAGAGGAGATTAGAGACGTCCCAAAGCGTGTTGGCGAGCGCATGGGGCATGAGTCCGAACGGCAGGATGAAGGCGATGGTGCTCGGCGCCTGGATGGCGTTGACGACCACTCCATCGTAGAGGCGCCCGTCGAGGAACCACCGATACGGGTTCTCGCCCTGCAGGAAGAGCGCGGCAGACTCCCAATGGAAGTCGACGAGTTCAAGTCCGTTCCTGAATCCCTGCACCACGCTGACCGCCGCCAGCGCCGCGCCGACTGCAATCAGCGCCTTGCCGAGCGCGCCGTGTGCAACTGCATTGCGGAGCAGCAAGAGCGCGTCCACCACGCGGCGCATTCCGTGCCAGCTCAGCCAGCGAGCGAAGCGGCGCACCGGTCCCGCCCATGCCATCGCGTAGTGGTGGACGCCAATCGTCGCGTCCGTGGCGCGGAGCGTGCCGTCGACGTCGATTGGACAGAACTCCTCCGGCGGCAGCACCTTGACGGAAATCCCCTTCGCGTCCAGCGCCTCGCCGAGCCGCTCGCCGACAGTGCGGACGGCGTCGAACGAAGCGCCGCGGTACGCATCGAGCATCGCCGCGGCGACGGCGCTGCCCTTTTCGAGCGCGAGCACCGCCGGCTCCATGCCAACCTTGCCGCCAGGCAGCCACTGTCCCGCCACGAACTCGCCGTCGACTGCGAGCGGACGGACCAGCTCGACATCGTAGTCGAGGTAGATTCCCCCTTCCGCCGCGAGCGCGGCAAAGCGCAGCCAGTCCGCCGCGAACGCCCACTTCCCCCGCCGCATCGCCTCGTCCACGAAGGGCGGCGGATTGAGCGCGGCGAGGTCCGCGGCAGTCCATTCGCGGATCTCCCAGCCAGGTGCGAACCTGCACCAGCTCCCGCGGCACTTCTCCGCCAGCGCGGTCTTCGGTCCGCCGCCAAGCCAGCAGCAGTGAATGGTATTGGGAATCATGCGCCCTTCTCCTCCAACGCATATTCGCATGGCTTCATGATTTTCCTTTCTCGACGGGCTTGATTTCTACTTCGCAATCTTCCAGCAGAGCCAGGCGGACAGCGTCTTGGAATCGAAAATCGCCCCATTGCAGATGCCATCCTCGACCTCTTCCGCCGAAAGGACGACGGGGTAGACGTTCTCGTCCGGGTCCTGGTCCTGTGAGTGCGCCGTTTCTGAAAGCTCCGCAAAATAGAGGTGTATCCGCTCCTCGCAGTATCCAGGCGTGCAGATGATGGTCGTGAGGAACCTTATGCTCGTCACCTCGTAGCCGGTCTCCTCGGCGGTCTCGCGCTTCGCGCCTTCGACCGGGTCCTCGCCCGGCTCGAGTCCGCCAGCGATGACTTCGATCAGCGCCTCTTCCGCGGCCTTGCGGTACTGTTTCACGAAGACGAACTTTCCGTCCGGCCTGCGTGCGAGTATCGCGACCGCGTTGCCGTGGCGGATCACCTCGCGCTTTGCCTTTCGTCCGTCTGGCAGCTCGATGTCGAGCAGGTCGACGCTGATGATCTTTCCGGTGTACTTGCGCTCGGTTGCGAGCGTCTTTTCAGTGAGGTCTGTCGTTTTCATTGTCTTGATTTAAGTCGCTTTTGAGATAATTATACCATAAAACTCCGTCTTTTGATTCCAAGGTTTTTTAGCCACAAAGGACAGGAGATGCAGGAGTGTGGGGATGGGTGAGTGTCATTTTTAGCCACAAAGGACAGGAGATGCAGGAGTGTGAGGGCGAGCAAGCTTTCTCGTCTCGAACTTGTGTGAACCAAAATTAATCAACATACCATTTTCATAGACTTTTTCAAGATAGCCGACGCCGAGATACACATGCAGATCATACGCAATCTGGCGTATGGCATCGCATTTCGCATTAATCTCTTCTTCTGTCATGCCGTTTTTCCTTTTCTGCTTCTCATCTCATGTTTCTCCTGAACTTTGTGGCTAAATTCTCCTGTCCCTCCTGAACTTTGTGGCTAAAAACATCCCCCCCCCGAACCTTATCATCTGAAGCATCTATCGCAAGCGCTTCTTCCACGAAGAGGCGCAATGGCAGCTTGAATTTCGGCGGTAGCCACGAGAACGGATTGCAGCCAGCCTCTGCAAACAGGTTATACAGCCAATCAGGTTCACTGCATGGCGACGGACTCTTGCCTTCAAGCGAGACTCTGCATTCCCGCACAAAAGGCCACAGCCCCGATACACAGTCCATCCGTCCGCTTCTAATTTCACATCTGACGCAACCGAAAAGCCCCCTAAGCATTCCGTAAAGACATATTGCGAAAACAGCCAACGCCACAACGCCGAACAATGCCCATCCTACACAAGGGATATAAATCAGGAACGTTGCCAGCATAAGCACGATAAGAGCACACGCAACGCCCTCGAGTGATATATTCGGCGAACGCGGGCGAATAACGGCTATCCTTTCCAGTCCGTCCTCGGTCGGGCAGATTTTCATCCCGCGCGGCAGATTGGCGAGACGGGTCTTGCGTGCGGCAATGTATGACGCGTCGTCATACTTGTTCGCGCGATTGATCTGAATCGCCAGCATCAATGCCGTGTGGGCGTATGTCCTGACCAGCGGTCGGCAGGGTTGGACATACTCGCCGTCCGGCCATATCTTAACGGTGTCAAAGTCGTATGCCTTCAACGCAGAGTCGCACGTTCCGCCAGTCGTCCGCGACCATGGCGACAGCGTGAACCGCCGCGCAGGAAGCGGCAGCCGGCCAAAGAGCCAGCGGCGGCACACGCCCTCGCCATTCGTGAAGCGTATTTCCGCCGCGCATTCCACACATGCGGCGATTGCCTTTATCAGCGCGGCAACCGGGAATACGAAACTCGCGAGAACACCAAGCAGCACGATGAACAGAACTAGCCGCGTCGGCACATACAGCCCCGACTTCGCAAGCGCATACAGCAAACTGAACACGGCAAATCCAATAACAGGCGAGAGAAGAGTCCTCAACAGACTCACACCGACCGCCTTAAAACGTTGTGCCCTGTCCTTTATCGTGATCTTTGCCAGAAAACCGTCGTCCGTTTCCTTGAATTCAAGCGCACCGTCTTCAAGAGAGCCGTCAACAACATCGGTGAGCGGGATGTCGTGCGGTTCCGCGGGAAGGTCGTCGACAATCTGGAACGGATGGGCAACGCCAATCTTGATTGCGCCTTTCGGCGCGGATGCGAGAAAGCGGTCGTACCATCCGCCGCCATAGCCGAGGCGCTTGCCGCCGCGCGTGAACGCAAGACCGGGGATGATCCAGGCGTAGACGTTTTTCGACTCCACGATGTCGGCGTCAATCGGCTCGCGGATTCCCATCGGACCGCGCCGCAGGCTCTTCTCGTCCAGTCCCTTCAGCTTTGCGAGTTCGTAAGTCTCGCCATTCCAGCGCGGCGCAACAACCTCGACGTCCATGTGAAGCACATACTCGATGTAGGGATCGATGTTTATTTCGTCGGGCGAGGCGAGATAGACGGCCAATGCGCCACCGAAGTCAAGCGGATCGACCATCACGTAGATGTCGCTCCGGGCCTTGAGCTTTTCGCAGACGGCGGCATCCGCGGCGGACTTCTCCTCCGCCGTGAGCGCCTTCCGCCGCGCCTTCATCTCGCGCCGAATCTCCGCCTTGCTATTCATGCCGTCGCAGTTCCTTGTAGCGGAAGCAGAATCGGGCGTGGTCGTTGACGAGACCGACAGACTGCATGAACGCATAGACGGTCACCGAGCCGAGGAACTTGAAGCCCCGCGACTTGAGTTCGGCCGCGATTCGGTCCGAAAGCTCCGTGCGCGCGGGGGCGGTCCATTCGTCGGACTTCGCGTTGTCTGGATTGAACAGCGTCTTTCCGTCCGTAAACGCCCAGAGCCACTTCGAGAAAGTGCCGCATTCGCGGCGGAGCGCGATGAAGCGTTGCGCGTCGTGGATGATGGCATTGATCTTGCGCCGCGAGCGGATCATGCCCGGCACGGCGAGGATGCGCGCGATGTCGCGTTCACCGTAGCGGGCGATCTTCTCGAAGTCGAACCGCTCGAACGCGACGCGGAACACCGCGCGCTTCTGGATGATCGTGTCCCAGCTGAGTCCGCACTGCAGCACCTCGTACATCAGGTACTCGAAGAGCTTGCGGTCGTTCCGGCACGGCGTCCCCCACTCCTTGTCGTGGTACGCGCGCTCAAGGTCGTTCAGCTCGAAATACGGACAGCGTATCTTTTTCATTGTCTTTTGCACCCCGCAGCCAGCGCCAGAACGAACGCGGCGATTCCGCACGATGCAGACTTCATACGCGTTCGGGCAGGAGGTGCCGTTGCGGCACTGGATGCCCTTCAGAAGCGCGATGACCTCCTCGACCTTTCGCCCGACGACGAGCTTCGCGACGCCCTGCGTGTTGCCGGGGCATCCCCCGACGATTTCACACTTCGTCACCACGCCGTCCGCGACCTCGTAGTTGATCGCCCGCGAACACGTTCCCGTGGTGTTATATGTTTTCATCTTTGTTTTTCCTTGTTTCGGTTACTTCCCAATGGAATTCGCGCGCAGCGATTCGTCCCAGTACGGATCCGGCATCGCTCGGCAGTCGAATACGTAGCCCCCTCCGTTGCCTGTTTTGTCCTCCGGCGATCCGCGCCTGAACGAGAGCGTCTCCCTGCCTCTTCTTCACTAATCATTAATATTTTCCGCAAGAGACGCCACCAGCTCTTTGCTGAAACCGTCAAGGTCCGACATCGTGATGGCTTTCTCGTGAAGGAGGCACAGCAAGTTGAGATGCATGCTAGAACGGCTCATTTTCGTCTGGACACCGACTCGCCTGACATCGCGCTTCAGCCGCTTCTCCAATTTCCAGAACCTCGCCGAAGGATCATCTGCCGCGGCGATTATCGCGGCATATTCATTTAGGAGCGACTGCACGCAGCGCTCCTGCCACTCAGGAAGTCTCTTGCGAAACAACTTCCAGTCGCTCTCGCTTGGCATATGGCCGGCCATGGATCAGAAGTTGCTCTGCTCGAGCTGGAAGTAGGCCTTCGGGTGGTCGCAGACGGGGCACTTCTCCGGCGCGCGCTCGGCCTCGATGATCGCGCCGCAGTTGCGGCACTGCCAGCGGTTCTTGCCGACGCGGACCCACACTTCGCCGGACTCGATGTTGGCAACAAGCTTGCGGTAGCGTTCCTCGTGATGCGCCTCGACCTCGGCGACCCGGCGGAACTTCTCGGCGATGTCCTTGAAGCCCTCGGCCTCGGCCTCCTCGGCGAAGCGCCGGTACATCTCGGTCCACTCCTCGTGCTCGCCCGCGGCGGCTGCAAGGAGGTTCTCCTTCGTCTCGCCGATGCCAGCGAAGAGCTTGAACCACATCTTGGCGTGCTCTTTCTCGTTGAGCGCCGTCTCCTGGAAGATGGCCGCGATCTGCTCGTAGCCGTCCTTCTTCGCGCGCGAGGCGTAGTAGTCGTACTTGTTGCGAGCCTGCGATTCGCCGGCAAACGCCGCCATTAGGTTCGCTTCCGTCTTCGATCCCTTGAGTTCCATTGTGTTTCTCCTTCGTTAATGTTTGTTTTCGATGTCGGTATTATACCAAAAATTCAGTCCGAGGGCATTGAAGCTGTCTTGGTCACGAAGAACTGGAGCGGCGAAGACGGCGAGATTCGGCATTGCAGTTCCATTGTTTTCCGCTAAGAACGCAGGAACGCAAGGGCAATCTCCGCGAGCCGGCGCTCAGACTCCGCCGACATGGCGGACAGCTCCGCACGCACAGTCTCGAAGCCGACGGCGGGGTCGCACGAGCGCGGATCGCGGACGAATTCAGCGAGCGCGGCGGCGAGGCCGTCCACGGAATCAGGGACGAGCCGCCCGTACCTGCCGCCAGCAAGCGCCTCGCGGCTGCCGGGGATGTCGGTGGCAATGACGGGAACCCCTGCCTCCAGCGCCTCCAGGACCGCAAGCCCCAGTCCTTCCAGCCGCGACGGGCTCACCGCCAGCGCGGCCGTGGCAAGGACCGACGCGGTGTCGTTCATCCAGCCCAGGAAGCGCACCCTGCCGTCCAGTCCCAGCGCGGCGGCGCGGCGCTCGAGATCGCTACGGAGGGGTCCGTCGCCGACAATGTCGAGCGAAAGCTCCGGCACCTTCGCGATGGCGTCAAGGAGGCGGTCCACCCCCTTCTCCCACGAAAGGCGGCCAACGTAGACGCAGCGCCGCGGATCGCGCGCGGCGGCGGCGCTCGGCGGCTTGCAGGCGCGCGGCAGACGCAGGACCTCGCTGTCGATCCCGAGCTTCAGCCAGGCGTCGTGGACGGCGTTCGAGACCGCAAAGACGCGTTGCGCGCGCGCGGCGGACCGGCGCAGGTCGCGGACGATCGCCGGGCGCAGCGGGCCCGAAAGCCCGATTTCCGGCTCGGAGTGGAGAAACGCCCAGGTCGGCTTCGACGAATATCCGCACCACTCCATGCAGCAGCTCGCGCCGTAGACGACGAAGGCGTCGTGGGGGACCTGGCGCGCGAAGAGGAAGCGGAGTCGTCCGAAGGTGGCGAGGTGGAAAAGCCGCAGGAGGCGTCCCGCCCAGATCGAGCGCACGCGCCAGCGGAAGGCGGGACCGGTCTCGTAGCCTGGCGGCAGGTCGAGCGCGCCGCGGTCGGCGGCGTGGGGCACGAGCACCTTGACCTCGAAGCCGCGGCGCTCCAGCGCGGCGGCGACCGGCGGGAACGAACTGGCGAGTCCGCCGTGCCCGAAGCCGACGCCGCAGAAGAGGACGCGCGCGGCGCTCACTTCGGCACCCTTCCGTAGAAGACCTTCCAGAGGAAAAGTCCGCGCGAAGGCGCGGTCTCGACGCGGGCGGTGCGCGGCGGATGCTCGGCGAGGAGCTCCTTCACCGCCGCAGGGCGCTCGTTGCCCTTGCCGACGGAGATTAGGAAGCCGACCATCGACCTTACCTGCTTGTAGAGGAAGCCGTCGCCGCGCACGACAAAGACATAGCGGTGGCCGCTCCTGCGCACCTCGAAGGAGAAGATCCGGCGCACGGTCGTCTCCAGCTCGCGGTTGGGGTTCGCGGCGAAGGAGAGGAAGTCGTGGCGGCCCACGAAGTACCGGGCGGCGCGGCGCATCGCCTCGAGGTCGAGCGGCCGGTGGCAGAAGGTCCAGTACGGCGCCAGGTGCGGCGGCAGGATGTCCGACTGGTAGAGCTGGTAGCGGTATTCCTTGCCCTTCGCCGAGAGGCGCGCGTCGAAGTCCGGCTTGGCATAGGACGCCTTCAGCACCCTGACCGACTCCGGCAGGCGCGAGTTCAGCGCGCGCACGAGGTTCTTCGGCGGCACCGGCTTGGTGAGCTCGAAGTTGGCCACGAAGCCGCGGGCATGCACGCCGGCGTCGGTGCGCGAGGAGCCGTAGACCCTGACCGGCGCGCGCTCAATCCACTCCAGCGCCTCCTCCACCACCTGCTGCACGCCGACGGCGTTTTCCTGGAACTGCCAGCCCGAGAAGCCGGTGCCGTCGTAGGCGATGACGACCTTGTACTTGCGTCCCGGACGGGACGGCTGGCCGTCTCTTGTGGGCAAAAGGGCCAGACTCTTCTGTATATGTTTTACTGTATATGCCGTGTTCATGTCATGCTCTGCCTCCGCCGGCGCGGCGGAAACAGCGAACGGTGCATCAGCACACGGAATGTTGCTCGGTCTCACGTCGCGTATTATACCATATCCGCCGCGATGAGATTACGGTGCGGACGAAATCCAAGCCTATGCGCAATCAGCTGCGGAGTCCAGTCACATCCCTCCAAGCATATACAGTAAAACATATACAGAAGGGTCCGACCCTTTTATTGGAATTCGCGCAGATAGTCACTCCAGTCCCACGAAAGGACGACTCTCTCGCCTCCGGCCTTCGACACCAGCACCACATCCGGGCGGCGGATGCCGTTGAACCAGCTCTGCTGCGCGAAAGAATAGCAGCCGAGCCCGCCGATGACGACGGTGTCGCCGGTCTCGAGCGGCTTCGCGAAGCGGTATTCGCCGATCACGTCGCCCGCCAGGCACGACACGCACCCGAGGACGGTCCTGCGCCCACCATCCGACTGCGCGGGGGAGACGATATCGGCGCGCATGTCGAAAAGCAGCAGATCCGTCGCGTGGCACGAGGCGGAAACGTCGAGTACCGCGATATCTTTCTCTTTGCGCCGAATCACATCCAGCACGTGCGCGACGAGCGAGCCGGAATACCTGACCATGTATTCGCTCGGCTCGATCATCACCTCGAACCTGCCGAGCGCCTTGAGCGCCGCGACGGCGGCGACCGCGCGCGGCGTCGCGAACGCGTGATCGCAAATCACCTCGCCGCCGCCGAGGTTGATCCACTTCAGCCGCGGAAGCAGCTCCCGAAAAACAGATCCCCCAAGCAGCGAGACGAGCCTCTCCACCATTCCGGCGAAGTCGTCCGCATATCCCTCGCAGAGCGCATGGACGTGAAGTCCGTCGACGAGCCCAAGGTCTCCCTCGATCTCGTCGGCCATCACGCCGAAGCGCGAGTCGGGGCAGCACGGATCGTACTTGAGGCAGTCGGCGGAGGAGAAGCCGGGATTGAGCCTCAGTCCGACGCTCAACCCCCTCGCCTTCGCCTCGGGGCCGAACCTGCGGAGCTGGGAGAGCGAATTGAAGACGATGTGTGTACAAGTCTCGCAAAGGTCGTCGATCTCGTCGGCAGCGTACGCCGGCGCATGGACATGGACCTCCCTGCCCATCAGCTTCCCGAGCCGAGCCTCGAAAAGCCCTGACGCGGTCACGCCCTCCACATACGGTGCCAGCGTCGGGAACGCTGCGGGAAGAGGGAAGCCCTTGAGCGCCATCAGAAGGCGGACACCGAGCCGGTCGGCGTTCGCCTTCGCCACGGCCGCCGTCCTGGCGAGTTTATCGAGATCTATCCTGTACTGCGCCTTCACTCAAGGGACTTTCACGGGATTGAAATTCTCCTTCCACGGAAGGCCCTGCCGGTTCAGCTCTTCCATGAACGGATCGGGGTTGAACTCTTCGCAGGTATGGACGCCCTTCTCGGTCCACTTGCCTTCAAGGAACATCTTCGCGCCGATCATCGCCGGGACGCCCGTCGTGTAGCTGATCGCCTGCGAGCCGACTTCGGCGTAGCACTCCTGGTGGTCGCAGACGTTGTAGACGTAGTAGCTCACGGGTTTCCCGTCCTTCACGCCTTCGAAGATGCAGCCGATGTTTGTCTTGCCCTTCGTGCGCGGGCCAAGCGTGGCAGGATCGGGGAGAAGCGCCTTTAAAAACTCGATCGGGACGATCTTCTGTCCCTTGAAGTCGACCGGGTCGATGCGCGTCATGCCGACGTTCTCGAGGCACTTCAGGTGCGTGAGGTAGCTCTGCCCGAAGGTCATGAAGAAGCGGATGCGCTTGATGCCCTTCAGGTTGCAGCCGAGCGACTCGAGCTCCTCATGGTGGAGGAGGTACATGTCCTTCTCGCCGACCTCGTCGAACACGTACTCGCGCTTGATCGCCATCGGCGCGGTCTCGACCCACCAGCCCTTGTCGAACGCCTTCTTGTACTCGACCTTGACGCCGTGTTCGTCGAACTCGTCGACATCGGGCGGCAGTTCGGGCTCGCGGTTTGCGACCCAATAGGACCCCTTCGCGGCGACCTCGCGGATGTTGATCTCGGGGTTGAAGTTGGTCGCGAAGGGATACCCGTGGTCGCCGCCGTTGCAGTCGAGGATGTCGAGCGTGTGGATCTCGTCGAAGTAGTGCTTCTGCGCGTAGGCGGAGAAGACCTGGGTAACGCCGGGGTCGAAGCCGCAGCCGAGGATTGCGGTAAGCCCGGCCTTCTCGAACCTCTCGCGGTACGCCCACTGCCACGAGTACTCGAAGTGCGCCTCTTCCGGCGGCTCGTAGTTGGCGGTGTCGAGGTAGCTGACGCCCGCGGCAAGACACGCGTCCATGATCGCAAGGTCCTGATAGGGAAGCGCGATGTTCATCACGAGGTCCGGCTTGAATTCCTTGATGAGCGCGGTTAGGCGCGGCACGTCCATCGCGTCGATCTGCGCGGTGGAGATCTTCGTCGTCACGCCCTTCGCGGCAAACCACGGGCGCTTCTCGATGTCCGCCTTGATTGCGTCGCAGCGGGCCTTTGTGCGCGAGGCGATCAAAAGCTCGCCGAACACGTCGGGGTTCTGGGCCATCTTCGCGGCCGCCACGCCGGCAACGCCGCCGGCACCAATGAGCATCACTTTCTTTGCCATTTCATTTCTCCTTTCCAAATCACCAATTACATACGGACAGCAGCTCCTCGCGCAGGAATTTGCATGCGAGCGCCGTGGAGCGTCCAGTCGGATCGAGCGCGGGCGAAAGTTCCACGTTGTCGAGCGCGACAATGTTGAGTTTCCCGCAGATCAGGCGCACATCGTCGACGAGGCGCGTGAACGAAAGCCCGCCCGCCTCCGGCGTCCCCGTGCCCGGGAATTCCGCGGGGTCGAGGACGTCCATGTCGACCGTGAGGTAGACGGGCGCCTCCCTGCCGATCTTCTCGACGACTTCTGGCAGCGTCGCGTCCGAGAAGAGCTCCGTCGTGACGTGGCCGTCAAGCATGAAGCTGCGCTCGTCACGCGTTCCTGAGCGGATGCCGAACTGGAAGATGCGTCCGTCGCCGAGGAGGTCGTGGCAGCGGCGGAGAACGCAGGCATGCGAAAGCTTCACGCCGAGATAGTCCTCGCGCAGATCGGCGTGCGCGTCGAAGTGGACGATGCGCAGATCCGGATGGCGCTTCACGGCCGCCCGCACGGCGCCGAGCGTGACAAGGTGTTCGCCGCCGAGCAGGAACGGGATCTTGCCAGCGCCGAGGATTTCGGCCGCGCGCGTCTCGATCATTTCGAGCGCGCAATCGGGCGCGCCGAACGGAAGCTCCAGGTCGCCAGAATCGAAGACGGCGGCGTCCTCGGCGATGTCGCGGTCCTGGAGCATCGAATACGTCTCGATGCCGAAGCTCTCCGAGCGCATCGCGGAAGGCCCGAAGCGCGTGCCGGGGCGGAATGACGTCGTCGAATCGTACGGTGCGCCGAACAGGACGACCCGAGCCTCCGCAAACGGCCGGTCGCACCCGATGAACTGGTTCGGACGGGCGTTCATTTCTGCAGCTCCTCCTCCTTGAGAATGTCGAGCACGTAGTTCGGCAGGGCGAACGCCCCGCGGTGGAGAGCGGTATTGTAGTAGCGCGTCCTGATGCGGAGCCTGTTCCAGCGCTCCTCGTCGAGGTCGCCGATGGGATGGTACTTCTTGGAAGCGAAGCCGAAGAGCCAGTGGCCCGAGGGATAGCTCGGAATATGGCACTGGTACACCGTAGCGAGAGGGAACTCCACCGCGATGTGGCGGTGGGCGTCGCGCACGGACTTCTGGTGGGCCGAGTAGAACGGCGACTCGTGCTGGTTGATGAGGATGCCGTCGTCGCGCAGCGCCTTGTAGCAGGTGCCGTAGAACTCGCGGGTGAAGAAACCCTCGGCGGGCCCGTACGGATCGGACGAATCGACGATGATCAGGTCATACTCGGCCTTCTTGCCGCGGACGTACCTGAGTCCCTCCTCGAACCACACCTTGACGCGCCTGTCCCTGAGCTTGGAAGACGTGAACGGCAGATACTTCTTCGCAAGCAGGACGACATGCTTGTCGACCTCCACGAGGTCGATGGATTCGATCGACCTGTACTTAACGAGCTCGCGCACGGTGCCGCCGTCGCCGCCGCCGATCACCAGCACGTTCTTCACGCGCGGGTGCACCGCCATCGGGACGTGGGTTATCATCTCGTGGTAGATGAACTCGTCCTTCTCGGTGATCATCAGTCCGCCGTCAAGGACGAGCACGCGCCCATAGGCCTGCGTGTCGAGGATGTCGATCTGCTGGACGTCGCTTTTGCGCGAGGCGATCTGCTCGACCACCTTCATCGAGAAGCGCACGTCCCGAGTGTGTTCGTCGGTGTACCAAAGTTCCATTACGAGTTTCCTTTCTGTCGATATGATTTTAACAAACGGATTTGTTCGCGCCTAACGGCGCTCACTGTTTCGGAAAGCGAAGACCGTTAGGTCTGAGCAAATCCGTTTGTTATTCATCTCTCCCTCCTTCACGCCACAACTTGGATAAAATCCAAATTCATGTCCTCGGTGCCGGTCATGAAGCAGCCCTTGTCCTTGGCGAACAGGATGTGCTCGAGGATGTCGGGCGTGATGCGCTCGCCGGGCGCGACGATCGGGATCCCCGGCGGATAGCTCATCACGAACTCGCCCGCCACCAGTCCCGTCGACTCCCGCATCGGCACGCGGCGCTTCTTCGCGTAGAACGCGTCCTGCGGCGCCATGTCGATCACCGGGTCGATGTATTCGTGGTCGAAGAGCCCGGCCGGGCTGCGCTCGTGCAGGCGCTTTATCTCGGCCAGCGCGGAAATGAGCCGCTCCACGTCCATCATGCGGTCGCCAGCCGAAAGTATCGCGAGCAGGTTGCCGACGTCGCCGAACTCGATCTGGATGCCGTAGTCGTCGCGAAGGTGGTCGTAGACCTCAATGCCGGCGAGCCCGATGTCGCGCGTGTGCACGGAAAGCTTGGTCCTGTCGAAGGCGAACACCGCGTCGCCGTCCACAAGCTCCGGCCCGAACGCATAATAGCCGCCGAGGTCGTTTATCTCCTCGCGCGCGTAGTCCGAGAAGTCAATCGTCTTCTGATAGGCGGCGCGCCCCTTGAAGAAAAGATGGTGGCGCGCGATGTCGAGGGACGACAGGAGCAGATAGTTCGCGCTCGTCGACTGCGTGAGCGTGATGATCTGCCGCACATAGTCAGGGTTGACCGGTCTGCGCGAGAGGAGAATGGAACTCTGCGTGAGCGAGCCGCCCGTCTTGTGGATCGAGCACGCCGCCATGTCCGCGCCCGCCGCCATCGCGGACACGGGAAGGTCCTCGTGGAAGGTGAAGTGGGTGCCGTGCGCCTCGTCGGCGAGCACGAGCATCCCGGCTTCGTGCGCGAGCTTCACGATGGTGGCCAGGTCCGAGCATATCCCGTAGTAGGTCGGATTGTTGACGAGGATCGCCTTCGCGTCGGGATGCTCCGATATCGCCTTCTCGACGTCGGCGATTCGCATCCCCAGCGGGATGCCGAGCCTCCTGTCGCGCCCCGGATTGATGTAGACCGGCACCGCCCCGTTGACCACGAGCGCGTTGATGGCGCTCCTGTGGACGTTGCGCGGGAGGATTATCTTCTCGCCGCGGCTAGTCGACGCCCAGATCATCGTCTGGACCGCCGACGTCGTCCCGTTGACCATGAAGAACGCGTTGTCGGCCCCGAACGCCTGCGCGGCAAGTGTCTGCGCATCCCTGATGACGGACACGGGATGGCCGAGGTTGTCCAGCGGCTTCATGGAGTTCACGTCGAGCTCCATGCAGAGTTTACCGAAATATTCGGCCAGTTCAGGGTTCATGCGGCCGCCTTTGTGCGCAGGCACGTCAAAATGCGCAAGGCGGTTTATCCGCTGCGCGTTCAACGCCTCGGCAAGAGGCACGGTATTCTGCTCAAGGTCCAATTCATGAAACTCCCTGGCGGTTATCCACAGTGGCGTCGCCTCCTCTCGCGCACCCGCGCGCGGAGAGTCGCCTATTATGGAGCGAACGGTGGCGGAGTATATCAAATCGTCCCCGCCGGTTCAAGGGCAAATGCGGGCGTAGTTAGCAAAAGCGCCGCTTCCAGTATTGGCAATCTGACCGTCTATGCCTCCGCGCATCACCTGGAGAAGAGCTTCTTCATCTCCGCGACGCGCGACTTGTCCGCCACCAGCACCGAATCGGGCGTGGTGACGACGACGAGGTTCTTCACCCCCAAGAGCGAGATGCGCGCCGAGCGGGCGACGCAGATGTTGCCCTCCGCCTCGACGACGTTGCATGGCCCTTCGCGCACGTTGCCGCGGCGGTCGTGCGGGAAGTACTTGTCGAACGCGGCGAAACTGCCGACGTCATCCCAGCCGAAGTCACCCGGCACCACCTCGACGTTCTTCGCCTTCTCCATGACGGCGTAGTCAAAGCTGATCTTGGGGAGCGCGGCGTAGAGCCTGGCCAGAGCCGCGGGCGCGAGAGGCCCCGCGTCCCCGCCGCTCTTCGCCAGGCACTCCAGCTCCGGCGCGTGCGCGGCGAATGCGCCGCGGAAGACCGACGCGCGGGCGATGAACATCCCGGCGTTCCAGAGATAGCCCGCCCTGACGTACTTCCTTGCCTTCTCCGCGTCCGGCTTCTCGACGAACGCGCGCGTCTTCGGCGAGATGTAGCCGAAGCAGGTGGCGGGATAGCCGGGCTTGATGCCGATCGTGACTATCGCGTTCCTGCGCCGCGCGATCGCGACTGCCCGCTTCACGACCTTTCGGAACTCCTTAGGCTTCGCGACCATCTGGTCGCTCGAGAAGAATCCGACCACAGGATCGCCCGCGCCGGACGCCATGCCGACTCCGAGCGCGACCGCGGCACCGGTGTCGCGGCGCATCGGCTCGCCGACGATGTTGCCCTTCGGAACCTCTGGCAGCTCCTTCCGCGTCGCCGCAACGAGGTTCTTCGTCGTCACGACGAACGCGTCCGCCGGCGCGACGAGTCCGTCCAGCCGCGCGAGCGCCTGGCGGATCAGGCTCTCGCCGCCGAAGACGCGCAGGAACTGCTTGGGGCGCTCGGGCGTGGAGAGCGGCCAGAACCGCTCGCCCGATCCGCCGGCGAGGATCACCGCGCGGAAGGCTGGCGTTTTACCCTTCACGACCCGGTCGCGAACGCGTAGGCGTTGCGGAACATCCGCATCCACGGGCCGTCCTTGGCGAACGAACCGTCGTTGTAGGAGAGCTGGCAGGCGCGGAAGCCGCGCTCCGGGTGCGGCATCATGATCGTCGCGCGGCCGTCGGCCGTGGTGAACGCGGTCTGGCCGCCGTAGGAGCCGTTCGGGTTGTAGGGATAGCGCATCGTCGCGCGGCCGCGTCCGTCCACGAAGTGCGCGGCGCAGATGGACGGCACGAAGCCGTCGGTCCAGACGCGGCCCTCGCCGTGCGCGACGGGGATCGGCAGGCGCGAGCCGGCCATGCCGCGGAAGAAGATGGACGGCGACTCCTCGATCTCGATCGTGGCGAGACGTGCCTCGAACTGCTCCGAGACGTTCTTGACGAACTTCGGCCACCCCTCCGCGCCGGGAATGAGGTCCTTGAGCTGCGAGAGCATCTGGCAGCCGTTGCAGACGCCGAGGCTGAAAGTGTCGGGGCGGTGGAAGAAGGTCCTGAACATCTCGCGCAGGCGGTCGTTGTAGAGGATCGACCGAGCCCAGCCGGAGCCCGCGCCGAGGACGTCGCCGTAGGAGAAGCCACCGCAGGCGACGAGTCCCTTGAAGTCGGCGAGGTCCACGCGGCCCTCGATCAGGTCGCTCATGTGGACATCCTGGCAGTCGAAGCCGGCGAGCGCGAACGCCGCGGCCATCTCGATGTGGCCGTTGACGCCCTGCTCGCGGAGGATGGCCATGCGGGGACGCGCCGCGCCGCAGGCAACCGCTTCGTCCGGGTCGTAGGTGAGCTTGAAGGTCATGCCGGGATCGGACTCGTCGAGGGCGTTGTCGTACTCCTCGCGGGCGGCGACCGGGTTGTCGCGAAGCGCCTGCATCCTGTAGGTCGTCTCGCTCCAGGCGCGGCGGATGAACGTGAGGTCGGTCTTGAGCGCGAGGCGCTCGCCGACGTAGACCTCGAAGGCGCGCGAGCTGCGGGACGCCGTGCCGACGACGGACGCCGGGACGCGTGCCGCCTTGAAGACCGCCAGCACCTCGGAAACGTTCTTCTCGGCGACCTGCAGGACGGCGCCCGGCTGCTCGTTGAAGAGCTGCTCCAGCGCATCGCCGTCGGGGAGCTTCGCGATGAGTCCGCGCCCGCCGGTGATCGCCATCTCCGCGAGCGTGACGGCGATGCCGCCGTCGGAGCGGTCGTGGTAGGCGAGCGCCTTCCGGGACTTGACGATCTTCTGCATCGCGTTGAAGAAGCGCTTGATAAGAGCCGCGTCCGCGTCGGCGTGGGTGTTGCCGAGCTGGCCGTAGACCTGCGCGAGCGCAGTCGCGCCGAGCGGCATCTCGCCCTTGGAGAGGTCGACGTAGACGAGGAACGTCGACTGTCCCTCGGGATCGGGCTTGAGGTCCGGCGTAAGCGTGAGCCTGACGTCCTTCACCGGCGCGAAGCTCGAGACGACGAGCGAAAGCGGCGCGACCTGCTTGTGCGCGGTGCCGTCGGGGTCGCTCCACACGGTGTGCATCGAGCAGGAGTCCTTGCCGACGGGGATGGAGACGCCCAGCTTCGGGCAGAACTTGAGGCCGACTTCCTGGACGGTGTCGTAGAGGACCGCGTCCTCGCCGGGCTCGCCGCACGGCGCCATCCAGTTGGCGGAGAGGCGGATCTGCGAGATGTCGCCGACATCCGCCGCGGCGAGGTTGGTGATCGCCTCGGCGATCGCCACGCGGCCGGACGCGGGGCCGTCGAGGAGCGCGACGGGCGAGCGCTCGCCGGTCGCCATCGCCTGGCCCTCGTAGGTCTTGTAGCCCATCGTGGTGACGGCGCAGTCCGCCGCGGGAAGCTGGTAGCGGCCGACCATCTGGTCGCGCGCGACGCGCCCGGTGACGGTGCGGTCGGTGATGGTGATGAGGAAGGTCTTGTCCGCGACGGCCGGGAGGTGGAGGATGCGCTGGAAGGCGTCGATCGGCTTCACGCCCGCGAAGTCCGTGCCCGCGTGCTTCTTCGCGACGCGCTTCACCTTCCGCACCATGCGCGGGGGCTTGCCCAGGAGGACCTTGATGTCCATGTCGATCGGCGAGTCGCCGAAGTGCGAGTCCTCGAGGACGAGCTTGCCGTCGCCGGTCGCGACGCCGATGAAGGCGACCGGGCAGCGCTCGCGGCGGCAGAGCTCCTCGAAGAAGCCGCGCGCCTCGGGCCGGAGCGCGAGCACATACCGCTCCTGCGCCTCGCAGCACCAGATCTCCATCGGGTTCATCGAGCGCTCCTCGTTGTGCACCTCGCGGAGCTCGAACTTGCCGCCGGTCGCCTCGACGAGCTCGGGGCAGCCGTTGGAGAGGCCGCCGGCGCCGATGTCGTGGATCGACATGATCGGATTCGCCTTGCCGAGGTAGGAGCACGCGTCGATCACGCCCTGGCAGCGGCGCTGCATCTCGGCGTTGCCGCGCTGGACGGAGTTGAAGTCGAGCGCCTCGGAGTTGGTGCCGGTCATCATAGAGCTCGCGGCGCCGCCGCCGAGGCCGATGCGCATCGCGGGGCCGCCGATCTGGACGATGAGCGCGCCGACCTGGACGTCCTTCTTGAGGACCTGGCTGTGGCGGATGACGCCCATGCCGCCAGCGAGCATGATCGGCTTGTGGTAGCCGCGGAGCTCGCCGGCGACCTCGCCCTCGTAGGTGCGGAAGAATCCGCAGAGCTGCGGACGGCCGAACTCGTTGCCGAACGCCGCGCCGCCGATCGGCCCCTCGACCATGATCTGGAGTGGGGTGGCGAGGCGGGACGGGAAGGAGGCGAACTCGCGCTCCCAGGGCTGCGGATAGCCGGGGATGCGGAGGTTGGAGACCATGAAGCCGCAGATGCCGGCAACGCTGCGCGAGCCCTGACCTGTCGCCGCCTCGTCGCGGATCTCGCCGCCGACGCCGGTGGCCGCGCCCGGGAACGGCGAGATCGCCGTCGGGTGGTTGTGGGTCTCGACCTTCATCAGCTGGTCGAGCTGGTCTTTCCTGAAGCCGTATTCGTTCGTCTTGGGGTCGATCGCGAAGACGTCGGTCTTGAAGCCCGCGACGACGGCGGAGTTGTCCCGGTACGCGGAAAGCGTGTCCTGGGGGCGCTTCTTGTGCGTGTTCTTGATCATCTCGAAGAGCGACTTCGGCTGCTTTTTCCCGTTGATGACGAACTCAGCGCCGAAGATCTTGTGGCGGCAGTGCTCGGAGTTCACCTGGCCGAACATCACGAGCTCGGTGTCGGTCGGGTTGCGTCCCGCCGCGGCGAAGCTCCTGGCGAGGTACTCCATCTCGGGCTCGGAGATCGCGAGTCCCAGCTCCGCGTTCGCCTCGCGGATCGCCTCCACACCATTCGCCATGACGTCGAACGTGCGCCCCGGCTTCGGGGCGGCGACGTCGAAGAGGTCGGAGATGTCGTCGTAGACGCCCTCGGTCATCTTGTCGTAGATGGCGGCAAGCCACTTCGCGCGCGGAAGCGACTTCCTGAAGTCCTCGCGCGTGGCGGCGGAGCCAGAGGAGATGGACGCGACCCTGAAGCGGATGCCGCGCTCGACGCGCTTGATGGACTTGAGGGCGCAGTTGCGGAAGATGTCGGTCGCCTTCGAGCTCCACGGCGAAATGGTGCCCTTGCGCGGAAAGACGAAGAAGTCGACATCGTCGAGCGGCCCATTCGCGTTGAGGAGCGAGGCGGCCCGCTCCAGCTCGGCGGGCTCGATCGCCGCGCCCTCCTCGGGCTCGAGCGCGTACGTCCACTTCGCGTCGATGTCGATGTAGCCGACCGACGGATCGGCCTTGGCAATGGCGTCCTTGAGCGTTTCCATCCTGAACGGCGAGAACGCGTCGGAACCCAGCAAAACGGTCATTTTCCTTCTCCTTTTTCGATTGCGGATTGATATGTCACTTCGCCGCTCCGGCGGCCTCGTCCTTCGCCAATTCGCGCAGGCGCCGCAGCACCGAGCTGATCGATTGGATGATGTCCTTGGACTCGAACCGGTCGATGTAGCCGTCGTCCATGAACTTCTGGAGCTTCGCGAGCTGCGGCGCGAACTCGTCGGCGCGCTGGTGTTCCTGGATCCAGCGCAGGACCACCTTGGCCTCGCTGGTCTCGACCCTCGAATCCTCGAGTATCGCCAGCGTCAGTAGCCAGAACTCGTTAGCTTCCTCTTCCCTCGTCATCATGGCGTTTTTCCTCCTGTGCGTGTATTATACCATTTTCGTGGTTCGCCTGCCCGCCGTAGCCTTGGCGTAGGCGGGTGATTCGTGGTTCGGGGTTAGCTGGCGAAGGCGGCGGCGAGGCGGCGGGCGAACGGGGCGAGGCCGGGGTCGCGGGCGCCGCAGACCGCGAAGGCCGCGAAGTCGCCGCTGTGGGCGCGGCACCAGGAATACGCCTCGTCGAAGTCGCCGACCGCCACCGCCTTGTCGCCGAGCCGCGCGACGAGCGCATCCGAGTTGATCGAGCGGTCGGCGGTGCCGCCGGCGTCGTAGACCGGCAGCACGAGCAGGCGGTCCTGGGGGCGGATCGTCGAGGTGAACATCTCGACGAGCGCGTCAAGCATCTTGCGGAGCGGCGCGTAGCCGTGGGGACGCCACACCGCGCAGATTCCGCCGGGATACTCCTCCGCCAGCGTCGTCCACATCGCGCGGAGCTTCTCCGGGTTGTGGGCGTAGTCGTCGAACACGTTGCCGCCGACGCGCTGGAGGCGGCGCTCGACGCCGCGGAAGGTCAGAAGCGCCGCGCGCGCCTTCGCCTCGTCAACGCCCAGCGCCACCGCCATCCTGAGCGCCAGCGCGGCGTTCTGGCGGTTGTGACGCCCGGGCATCGTGGTCTCCGCCTCGCCGGGATCGCACTTGCGCCCGTCGACGACCGGACCGGGGCAGTTGCGCACGAAGTCGTCGAAGACCTGGTCCATCTCCTCCTTCGAGTAGTGGTCGGCGGAGGCGTTGGTGACGATCGCCGCGTAGGGACTGAACGCCACCAGCGAGCGGTCGCTCTCGTCCACCTCGGCGACGGCGTATTCGCCGCGGCCGAAGCGCACCGCCCCTTCCCACCCGGGCACGTTCGCACCGTTGACGCAGAACGGGTCGAGCCCGCACTCGGCGAGCACGTGTCCGAGCATGGCGGTGACGGTGGACTTGCCGCAGGTGCCGACGACGGCCACGAGGCGATGGCCCGAGAGCGCATGGGCGAGCGCCTTGGCGCGGTGGACGACCGGGATGCCCAGCTCCGCCGCGCGGACGAGGCCGGGGTTGTCGGACTCGATCGCGGTGGAGACGACCACCTCGCCGGTCGCAGCGTCGACGCCGGAGCCGTCGTCCGGGAACACCTTTACGCCGAGCGACTCGAGAAAGCGGATGTTCGGCGTGCCGAGCGTGCGGTCGGCCCCGGTCACTTCGTCCCCGAGCCGGACGAGCGCGGTCGCGAGCGCGCTCATCCCGACGCCGCCGATGCCGATGAGATGCCGCTTCAAGGCGCTCAGCCCTCGACCTGGCGGCGGATGACGCGCTTCGCCTTGCCCTCGGTGCGCGGCAGCGCGCCGATCGGGAAGACGTCGCCCTTCGGCAGGAACCCGAGGCGCTCGCGGAGGTGCTTGGCGACCTGATGGCCGGTAACGCCGGGCTCGGCCTCGACGTTGACGGTGACGTCGGTCATGCCGTTGTGCTCCTCGAGGATGATCTGGAACTCGTCGGCAACGCCGGGGATCTCCTTCAGCGCCTGCTCCACCTGGCGCGGGTAGAAGTTGACGCCCTTGACGATCAGCATGTCGTCGGTGCGGCCGGTGATGCGGTCGATCCTGAGCGAGGTGCGGCCGCACTCGCACTTCTCGCGCGAGAGGATGCGGGTGATGTCGTGGGTGCGGTAGCGGATGATCGGCATCGCCTCGCGGGTGAGGGAGGTGAAGACGATCTCGCCGTACTCGCCGTCGGGCACGAGCTTGCCGGTCGCCGGGTCGATGATCTCGGTGATGTACTGGTCCTCGAACACGTGGAGGCCGCAGTGGAAGCGGCAGTCCTGTCCCGTGGTGCCGACGCCGCCGGTCTCGGTCATCCCGTAGATGTCGAAGCACTCGATGCCGAGGCGGCTCTCGATGCGCCGGCGGGTCTCGTCCGAGAATGTCTCGGAGCCGAAGATGCCGACCTTGAGGTAGGGGAGGTCGCGCTCGCCCTCGGGGCACTCGTCGAGTTTCTCGATGAGCCGCGGCACGTAGGAGACG
>CACXRO010000036.1 GCA_902770045.1 uncultured bacterium | reverse complement strand
GATGACGTAGCACGGGATGTACTCGTCGGTCATGGGCGTCCCGTCGGGCGTCTTGCCGCTCTCGTACTCCGCCTTGACGCACTCCTCGATCGTCGCGGCACTTTTGCCTTTGCAGCCGACGATGCAGTCGTACGCCTCGCTGGTGAGCTTCCAGTTCTTCACCCGGTCCATGCCGTAGTAGCGGCCCATCGCGGTGCCGATCACCGCGTTGCCGACCGCGGCGAGCTCGGTCTTGAGGCGCGCGATGTACTCCAGGGTCGAACGCGGCGGCGTGTCGCGTCCGTCAAGGAACGGATGCACCACGATGCGCCCTTCGGGGAACTCCTGGCGCGCCCGCTTCATGAGCTTGAAGAGATGCTCCTGGTGGGCGTGGACGCCTTCGTCCTGGAGCAACCCGAAGAAATGGAACTGCGAGTTGTTCTTCTTCCAGTTCGCGATGAGGTTCTGCCACTTCGGGCTCTTGAAGAGCTCGCCGGAGGAAAGCCCGTCGTCGATGCGCTTCAGCTCCTGGACGACGATCCGGCCCGCGCCCATGTTGAGGTGGCCGACCTCGCTCGAGCCCTGGTAGCCGTCCGGCAGGCCCACCGCCTCGCCGCAGCAGTCGAGCAGGCAGTGCGGATAGCGCGCGCGGATCTGGTCGATGACCGGTGTCTTGGCGCCGTAGACGGAATTGCCGTCGGCGCGGGGGTTGACGCCCCAGCCGTCGCGGATGATGAATACGACAGGTCTCATTTTCCTTCCTCCTTTTTGTCCCCCGAGTACTCCATCGCGATTTCGGGACAGGTATACGGGTTGCCGTGTTTGGTGCAGTTGATGCACCCAGTGTAAAGCTTGTGCATGATCTTGTTCTTGGGGATCTCCTGGAACCCCAGCGAGCCGAAGAACTCCGGCGCGAAGGTGAGCACCACGATCTCGCGGGGGCGGAGCGCGGCGATGCGCTCCATCGCCGCCTTCACGAGCAGACGCCCGATGCCGCGGCGGCGGAATATCGACTTCACCGCCAGCGACACGATCTCCACCGCGGCGGCCTCGGCCTCGCCGATCTCGGGATGGATCTGGTAGCTCGCGCAGCCGACCGTCTCGCCCTCCGCCTCGGCCACGAAGAACCGGTCGATGGACTCGACGACGCTGCCGAGCGACCGCGGCACCAGCTGGTCGGAGTTGCGCCGGATGAGCGCGTAGATCGTCTCCGCGTCCTTGAGCGTCGCCGCTCTGACCCTCGCCTCAGCCGCCGCCGACATCTTCCTACGCCTTCTCCACCGCGATCTTCGCCGCGCGGCCGTTGAGCTCCACCTCCGCCGCGCCGCCGGCGCCGCCGAAGCCGAGCTCCACCGCGAGGATCTCGTTCCTGACGTAGTCGCCGTGCGCCTCGATGGCGGCCTTAAGCTCGTCGCCGCAGTCGACCTTGACGCGGATGCGCTGCGTGACCTCGAAGTCCGCCTCCTTGCGCATCGCCTGGACGTGGCTGACGAACTCGCGCGCCAGGCCCTCGGCCACCAGTTCCGGGGTGAGCGCCGTCTCGAGGCCGACCACCGTCGCGCCCTCGGACGCGACCACCAGCCCCGCCTTCGGCGCGCGGGTAACAAGGACGTCATCGAGGGCAATTTCAATGCCCTCGATCACCTTGGGCCAGGGTTCGGGGGTGCCAGAACCCCCGTTGGTTGTCCCCATCGCCGCGATCGCCGCGGCGACGGCCTTCATCTTCGGGCCGCACTTCTTGCCCAGCGTCTTGAAGTTCGCCTTGTAGCTCACCTCGCATAGCTCGGTCTCGTCGGCGACGTACTCGACGCGCTTCACGTTGAGCTCGTCCATGATGAGGTCCTCAAGCCCCTTCACGTCCGCGCCGGCGATGCGGATCGCGCTGAGCGGCTGGCGCACCTTGAGGTCGTTGTCAGCCCTGAGGCGGCGGCCCAGCTCGACAACCGTCTGGACGGCGGCCATGCGCTTCTCGAGCGCGAGGTCGCGCGCGGCGGCGTTCGCGGTCGGGAAGTCGCAGAGATGGACGCTCTCCGGGTCGTTCGCGCCCTTCAGGTTGCGGTAGATCTCCTCGGCGATGAACGGCGTGAACGGCGCCGCGACCTTGGCGAGCTGCACGAGCACATAGCGGAGCGTCCGGTACGCGCAGAGCTTGTCGCCGTCGTTCTGCGACTTCCAGAAGCGGCGGCGCGAGCGGCGGATGTACCAGTTGGTCAGGTCTTCGACGAACTTCACGAACGGCCTCACCGAACGCTGCAGGTCGTAGGCGTCCATCGCCGCGGTCACGTCGGCGATCAGGGTCTCCATCGAAGAGACGATCCACTTGTCGAGGACGTTCGGCGACTCTGGATAGACGACCTCCGTGTCCGCAAACCCGTCGACGTTCGCGTAGGTCACGAAGAAGGAATACGCGTTCCACCACGGGATCAGCAGGTCGCGCATGAGCTGCTTGACTCCGTTCTCTGAGAACTTGAGGTTCTCGGCGCGCACCACCGGCGAGTAGATCATGTAGAGCCGTATCGCGTCCGCCCCGTAGGTGTCGAGCATCTTCGCGGGGTCGGGGTAGTTCTTGAGCCGCTTGGACATCTTCTTGCCGTCCTCGGCGAGCACCAGTCCGTTGACGATTACGTTCCGGTACGGCGACTTGTCGAAGAGGCAGGTGCCGAGCACCATCAGCGTGTAGAACCACCCGCGGGTCTGGTCCAGCCCCTCGGCGATGAAGTCGGCGGGGAAGAAGTCGTCGACGGGGTTCTCGCCCATGTAGTGCTGCTGGGCGTAGGGCATCGAGCCGGACTCGAACCAGCAGTCGAGCACCTCGGGCGTGCGGTGATACGTCTTACCGTCCTTCTTGATGACGATCTTGTCGATGAAGTGCTTGTGGAGGTCGGTCACCTTCTCGCCCGAAAGCTCCTCCAGCTCCTTCGCGGATCCGACGCAGATCATGTCGGAGGGGTCGTCGTCGTTGACCCACACGGGGATGCAGCTCCCCCAGAAGCGGTTGCGGCTGATGTTCCAGTCGCGCGCCTCCTCGAGCCAGTTGCCGAAGCGCTTCTCGCCCACGTAGTCGGGCGTCCAGTGGACGCCGGCGTTGTTCTTCGCCAGGCGCTCGTGGAGGTCCTCCACCCGCACGTACCACGCGTCGATCGCGCGGTAGATGAGGGGCGTGTCGGTGCGGTCGCAGAACGGATACGAGTGGACGATCGTCGCCTGGTGGACGAGCTTGCCCGCCGCCTTGAGCGCCTTGATGATGTCCTTGTCGCAGTCCTTGCAGAAGCGGCCCTTGTACTCGGGAATCGCGTCCGTGAACGCGCAGGCGTCGTCGAGCGGGTCGACGAAGGCGTTCATCCCCGCCTCCTTGCAGACGCGGAAGTCGTCCTCGCCGTACGCCGGCGCAATGTGGACGATGCCGACGCCGTCGTCGGTCGTCACGTAGTCGTCGTTCAGGACGCGGAACGCGCCCTCGGCCTTCTTGTCGGCGAAGTACGGGAAGATCGGCTCGTACTCCCAGCCCTTCATCTCGGCACCCTTCAGCTCGCGCACGACCTCGTACTGCTCCGGCTTCTTGAAGATGTGCGGAAGCCGCGCCTTCGCCATCACGTACATCGGCCGCGCGTCGTCGGTCAAATCGCGGACGACCACGTAGTCGATGTCCGCGCCGACGCACATCGCGAGGTTCTCGGGCAGCGTCCACGGCGTCGTGGTCCAGACGAGGAGGTAGAGATCCGCTTGTCCTTCGTCTATCGTCCCTTGTCCCTCCTGACGGGAGACGAGAGACGCGAGACGCGTGGCGGCGTCAAGGACCTTGGTCCTTACCGTGACCGTCGGGTCCTGCACGTCCTTGTAGTTCGAGCCGGCCTCGAAGTTGGAAAGCGGCGTCGAGAGCTTCCAGGAATACGGCATGATGCGGTGCGAGCGGTAGACGCGGCCCTGGTCCCAAAGCTGCTTGAAGACCCACCACACCGACTCCATGAAGCCGAAGTCCATCGTCTTGTAGTCGTGGTCGAAGTCGACCCAGCGGCCCATGCGCGTCACCGTCTTGCGCCACTCGGAGACGTACTTGAGCACCATCGACCGGCACTGCTCGTTGAACTTGTCGACGCCGAGCTTCTTGATCTCCGGCGCGCCGGCGACGCCGAGCGCCTCCTGCGCCAGCGCCTCGATCGGCAGGCCGTGGGTGTCCCAGCCGAAGCGGCGCTCGACGTACTTGCCGCGCATCGTCTGGTAGCGCGGCACGATGTCCTTGATGGTGCCGGCGAGGAGATGCCCGTAGTGCGGCAGCCCAGTGGCGAACGGAGGGCCGTCGTAGAAGGTATAGCGCTCCTTGCCGCGGTTGCGCGCGAGGGACTTTTCGAAGGTACGGTCGTCCGCCCAGAAACGGAGGACACCTTCCTCCATTTTCGGGAAATCGACCTTGTTGGAAACCGGTTTGAACATGTCTGAAGCCTCTGAATCGATTTTTGAAGGTGTATTATACCAAAAATCGCCGCGAATATGGTATACTACGCACCAATAGACGCCGGGGTGGCACAGTGGTTGACTGCGCCTGATTTGTAATCAGGATCCGCAAGGACGCGTCGGTTCGAATCCGACCCTCGGCTAATCTACATAGGACGCGAACTCCATCCGCCTGCCGGTGCGGGGATGGATGAACGCAAGGCGGTGGGAGTGGAGATGCAGGCGGTCGGCGCGCGGCGCGCCGTACTTGACGTCGCCGACGACCGGATGCCCCGCCTCCGCGAAATGGACGCGGATCTGGTTCTTGCGGCCCGAGACCAGCGTCGCCTCGACCTGCGTAAATCCCTTGCCGACGCCAAGCCGCCGCCATCTGGTGACCGCCTCCTTCGCACCCGGCGTCCCCTTCTTCACTGACCGCACCCGGTAGCCGTCCGCGTCCTCCTTGAGGAAGCTCCGGAACTCGCCCGACTCCTCGGCGAGCTCCCCTTCCACGTCCGCGAGATACGTCTTCTCGGTAAGCTTCGCCCAGTCGGCGCGGAAATGCTCCGCCACCTCCTCGGACTTCGCGAACATCATCACCCCGCTCGTCTCGCGGTCGAGTCGGTGGACAAGCCACACCCGAAGTCGGCTGCGCGCCTGTCCCTTGCGCAGATAGTCGTTGAGGCAGTTCTCCACGGTAAGCTGCGCCTCGCGCGCGGCGCGGCCCTCGAGCCGCGTGTGCGTAGTCAGCATCCCAGCCGGCTTGTCGACGACGACGAGGTCGCGGTCCTCGTAGAGGATCCGCCCCGCAATCGCGTCGGAAAGGCGCTCCCGGCGGCGCGGCCTCACTGCTCCCTCCGCTTGCGGACGACGACGGTGCGATTGGCGCGCGCAGTCGCAAGGCGGCTCCACTCGCGGAAAAGCCCGAACTGCGACGGCGGGTAGATCTCGTCTCGGCGCGGGAAGATCCGCCGGCTCACCGTCACCTCCAGCCGACCGTCGACAATCTGGTGCGTGACGTCGCATTTCATCCAGTGCGGACCGTCGCCATCCGGCCCAACGGCGGAGAAGTCGATTGCCGCGGGCAAATGCTCGATTTCGGTGTAGCCCTCGGGGAAGCGCACCACCGCCTCGAAAAGCGCGCCTTCGCCTTTGGAGACGCCGTACGGCGTGCGCCGAAGCTCGTTGCCTGCCACCACCGGCACCGCGCTGGAAAGTCCCGGAATCTCCAGCTCGATCACCCCGTCGGCCACCGTCGCCAGGTCCGGCACCGTGCAGGCAAACTCGAGCCGCGCCGGATAGTTGGTGACGTCGGCGACGAGCGGACCGGTGGCGACAGCGGACTTCGCGAGCTCGCTCAGGATGCGCTGGTAGTGGCGGCGGAACTCCTCCGGCAGCAGCTCGGAGTAGCGGCGGCGGAAGGCAGCGACGGCCGGTCCGCTGGTGAGCGTCACCGAAACGATGTCGACGGCTCCCGTCTCGCCGACGGTATAGACGGTGCGGTCGTGGACGAACGGCGCGAATTCCGGCGAAGGCGCCGTGACGCGCCCGAAGGCACCGGCGGCCGGGTCGTAGCAGTCGGCGCCGCGGTACGCGGTCGGTCCCAGCGGCGCGTAGTGGTTCTCGGTGCCGATGTAGGTGACGCGCTTCTCGCCGCCGAACCAGAGGAAGCCGCCGATCCGCTCGGTCACGCGGCAGAGCGCGTAGGAGAAGGCGCGCACATTCGGCTTCTCCTCCATGTCGCGGCGGCGCGCGGCGGCGCCCTCGCCCGCGTTGTCGGCGGCGAACACCACGTCCGCCCGGTAGCCCGCCCCCTTAAGCAGCGCCGCGAGCGTGCGCACGTAGTCGAGCCGCGAGGCGTAGCGCTCCTTCAGGACCGCCTCCGGCGGCGTCAGCTGCGCCTCGACCGGCACTTCGTAGAGCGACGGCCCCGCGACCTTGACGTTGATCGCCATCCAGTCGCGGATCGCCTTCACGTCGACGTGGTCGCCGTCCAGTCCGGGCAGCGACCTGGGATCGACCTCGCCGACATCAGCCGCCGCCAGCAGCGCGGGACGGACGTCGTCGAAGCCGCCGGCGGAAAATATCTCGCAGTCGCGCCAGAGCGTATCGTCGGGCTGGTTCGGCTCCCGCGCCAGCCGGCGGGGCGAGACGACCTCGCGCCGCCAGCCGTCCACCTGCACCACGCGGCGCTCGAGCGGCGAGCTCGAGTCGAAGTACCTGACGGCGTAGAACGGCGCGGGGGCGTTGGTGACGGCGCGGACCACCGTGTAGGAGACAACGCTGCCGATCTCGACCGACGGCAGATTGACGACGACGATCTTCGAGGCGGGGTAGCGCGGGGCGGACGCCGCCCAGCCCGCGTCCATGGTGTTGGACTCGCGCTTGGAGGCGAAGTACACCCGGCCGTCGAGGTTGCTCACCGACGCCTCCATGATCCCCACCGCCTCGACCGCGGGGTTGAAGTCGAAGCGCAGTTCGGCGGACTGCTTCTTGCCGGTGTAGTCAAGGATCTTCTTCACCACCCGGTTGGTGACGGTCCACTCGCGCGGCGAGCGGACGAACGCCGCGGAAGAGTCGAGCAAGTAGCGGACGTGCGCGTCCGCGTCCTGGTCGCGGTCAAAGGCCGGGTTCTCGCGCCCGATCGCCTCCGTGCGCTTGAGCGCCTCGCGCAGCTGCAAGTACTCGTCGGGCGAGATCTCGGTGGCCGGCAGCGCCGCGATGCGGCGGGCAACGAGGACGCCGTTCGTCACCGCGGAGCCGCGGCGGAACAGGAAGCGCCCGGGCACCTCGGCGGACGACTCCGCGGCGTTGCCGCGCCAGCGGCCGAGGTTGCCGCCGAGGTCGATCTCCACCTGCTCGTCGACGCCGGCAGTGGTGTCGAGGGCGAGCGGGAAGCGGCGGCGCTCGAGCGTCACGTTGTCGACGAGCAGGTAGTTCGCCACGCCGAACGCCGCGCCGACGAACGGAACCCTGAGCTCGTCCATCGTCTCGCCCTCGAGCACCGAGTCCGGAAACGTCGCCGCGAGATGGAAGGATACCGGCGTCTCGGTGTCGCGCATGTCCGCCGGGGTGACGGTGAGGCTGACGAGCTGGGCGCCGGGGACGACGGCCGAGAGCATCCGCTCGACGAGCCGCGTCCGGTCCTCGCCGGTGCGCCGCGCCATTGCGCCGCGGTAGGCGGTGTCGTTGATGCCGCGGCACTTTATCTCGGTCTCCAGGAACACCGAGCCGCCCTTCGCGAGCGTGCCGCGCGAGCGGATGGTCACGCCGTTCCGCTCCGGCGACTCGACCGGCGTGGTCTTGAGCCCCTCGCCTTCGGCGCGGCAGACGAGGTAGCTGCGGTCGCCGAGGTAGGCCGGCAGCAGGTCCGCGGTGTTCTCGTTGGTCGGGTCCATCAGCACGTAGCCGGAGACCCCTTCGCCCTCGGCGGCGGCGATCGCGTGGTTGAAGAACGGCTGCGGCACCTCCGGGTCGAGCTTCGCGCCGACGTGGATGAGCACCGGGAACGCCTTGAAGCCCGCGAGGCGCAGCATCGCCACCAGCAGCGCCGCCTTGTCGCGGCAGACGCCGTAGCGGTTGTCGAAGGTGATGTCGACGTCGTGCGGCGCGTAGCCTGGCGAGGTGTCCTCCATCGTCAGCCCCATGTAGCGCACCTCCTGCGACACGAAGCGGAACACGCGGCGCATCAGCGCCTGGCGGTCGCCGCCGCACTCGGCGCGGAAGCCCTCGACCATGGCCGCCATCTCGGCGTTGGTCTTGGCGATGTGCGGCGCGCAGAGCTCCGCGTACCAGCGCGAGACCTCCCGCCAGTCCGCGGCGGTGGAGACGCGGACGTTCTGCACCTGGGTGTAGAGCGGCGGCATGTCCGGCTCGGGGAAGCAGCGCGGCGAATTGGTGGCGACGAAGGTGTAGAGCGTGGAGCCGTCCTCGAGCGCCCGCTCGCTCCGCGCGACGTTACCGAGCGGATGGCGCACCAGCACTTTCCTAAGCGGTCGCTCTTTCGGCGCGACGACCTCGTAGACCGAGCGCAGGATCGGACGCGACCACTCCATCACCGAGATGTCCGACCACATTCCCTCGCAGCGCGGCTTCAGGGCGCGCCGCCGCGTGCGCACGTGCAGGGTGTCGCCAACCGCGAGCCCGGGCACGGTGCAGACGATGCGGCGGTCGAGCGGGTCGTAGATGTTGGACGCCATCGAGTCGTTGTCGGTCGTCTCCTTCGTCGTCGTGGAGACGTCCACCTCGCGCTCGGCGCCGTCGGGCCCGATGATGCCGACGTACTCGATCGCCGCCTCGCCGTAGCGCTTCGAGTAGGAGAGCGACACCACGCCCTCCTCGCGCCGTCCGCACTCGGTGAGGATCTTGGTCTTGCTCCACGACACCGAGTCGTAGGTGCCGTCGGGGCGGTACTCCACGCGCTCGCACTCGTCGACGACGACGGTGTCGGCGTCGGGGAACTTCTCCAGGGTCACGTCGTCCGCCCTCACGGCCAGCGCCACGAAGGCGGAGAGGACGATCAGCAGGACGGGGTTAGGTTTTTTCGTTGTCATAATGAGAGCCACCGCCACCGCAATCGCGGCCGCGGCGAAGTTGAGGCCGCCGTCGCCGAAGACGCAGGTGCCGGCGAAGGCGAGGAGCGCGAAGAGCATCAGCGCCGTCGAGACCGGACGGACGCAGTTAAGGACGCCCGCGACGAAACGGCTGAAGCGGAAGCGCTCGAGCGACGAGAACGCGAGGTAGGCGAGCACCGACCCGGGCAGCAGCAGCGCGGCGGACGCGGCCAGCGCGCCCGCGACGCCGGCCAGCCGGTAGCCGAAGAAGGTCGCGGCGTTGACGCCGATCGGACCGGGCGTCATCTGGGTGAGCGCGACGAGGTCGGCGAACTCGCCCTCGGCAATCCCGAGGAACGGCGCGGAGGCGCCAACGAAGTCCTGCATGTACATCGGCACCAGCACGAAGCCGCCGCCGAAGCAGAGCGCCCCGTACTCGAGGAAGAGGAGGAACGGCACCAGCGACGACCGGAAGCGGCGCTCGCCGCCTTCCGCGGACCGCGCCGGCGCGAGCGCCGTCATGAGCCCCGCCGCCACCGCCACCAGCACCACCTGCCAGACCGGCACGCCGAGGAAGAGCGCGGCCAGCGCAAGGACCATGTAGACGTGCGACTTGAAGTCGGGCAGGCTCCGCCGCCAGCCCCGCACCAGCGTCGCGGCGATGATGCCGACAAGCGCGGCCCTAAGCCCGGTGAACGCCGAAACGACATACGGGTTGCCGAGCGGCGCGCCGTCGTAGCCGGCGGAGACGAGGGTGAAGATGACGACGCTCGGCAGCGCCACCGCGAAGACGCCGACCACCGCGCCAGCGACGCCGGCGAGCCGGCGTCCGACGTAGACCGCGGTATGCGCGGCGATGAGCCCCGGCACCATCTGGAAGACCGGCAGCGCCTCCACGAGCTCCCCTTCGCGCGTCCACTTCCGCCGCGCGCAGGCCGCGTCGGCGACCGCGATGATGGCGTAGCCGCCGCCCACCACGAAGAGCGAGACGCGGAAGAACTCCCAGAAGATCTCGAGGAGCCGCTTCACTCGCTGTACTCGGCGCAACTGTCGGCCGTCTCCCAGACCCTGACCGACTTGATCCCTGGCAGATGCGCCTTCAGCTCGCCGAAGAAGTGCCGCGCCAGGTTCTCGGCGGTGGAGCGAAACGGAACCGCCGCGGTGCGCATGCCGTGGCGCGCGACGACCTCGGCGATCTCGCGCTCCGCCTCGGAGCCGGTGTTGTAGATGAAGGCGTGGTCGAAGCGGGCGCAGACCGTCTCGGCGAGCAGGGTCTTCAGGTCCTTGAAGTCGATCACCATGCCGTCGCCGCCGTCCGCCTCGCCGGCGACCGACACGTCCACGCGGTAGGTGTGGCCGTGCAGGTTCCTGCACAGCCCCGCGTGGTTAGTGAGCACATGCGCCGCGTCAAACCTGACTGTCTTCGTTACCGTTACCATGATTGCGTATTATACCATATTAGTCGTTCGTGGCTCGCGGCAACTCAACTTTTCAACCTTTCAACCTTTCAACTTTTCAACCTTTCAACTTTTCAACCTTTCAACCTTTCAACCTTTCAACCTTTCAACCTTTCAACTTTTCAACCTTAAGAAGTCTGTCCCCAGCCACTGATAATTAACAAACAGATTTGTTCGCGTCTAACGACGCTCACCTTTCGGAATGGCGTACAACGTTAGGTGCGAACAAATCCGTGTGTTAACTCAAACAATCGATAACTCAAAAACACCTTACCTCAGAATGATCCTCGTGCCGCGCGAAAGCCAGAGAATCTCACCGTAGACGTGGTTGTAGGCTTCGACGTTCACCGTCGCCGACGGCGACCAGTCACGGTCCTTCCGCCAGTCCGGGTCGGCGACTTCGAGGAAGTTCACGCCCAAGTCGAGCTTTGAGCTCGCTTCGGTAAGCTGCAGCGACCGGAGCCGGATCTTCTGCGGCACGTTCCCCGCTCCGCGCGACACCTTCAGCCAGCCGCCCAGGCCGATGATCAGGTTGACGTTCTGGTAGGCCGTCTTCGCGTCCCCGTCGTCCGCCATCGGGAAGCACGTCGCGTACGACGTCCTGTTCGCCTGCCCGCTCTCGACATAGAGGTCGCCGCCGCGCGACGGGTCGGATCCTTCGAGATAGACAGTGCCGCAGGAATTATTCGACCCGGTGGTGGCGAGGATCCTCGACTTCGGGAACGCCGAGAAGTCGCGCGCCGCGCGCTGATAGACGGCTATGCGCCCGCCGGAGGCGGTATAGTTCGCGTTCAACATGGAAGTCACACTCTCGCGGGCGGAAATGGTGCCCGATCCCGTCAGCGACGCGCACTCAAGCCAGACGCTGCCGCCGCAACCGGAGTAGAACTGCTCGCCGGTGCCGTTGGCGGTAATCGAACCATTCACCACGAGATCGCCGGACACGACGAGGTGGATTGCACCGCCGCCATTGATGGACGCCCCCCCTGCCGCGCCCCAGTTCACCGGGCGGAGAATGGAGCCGTAGGGTTCGCAGAACGTGGTGTTGGCGTAGCCGGCGTGGACGGCGCCGTGGTACCATTCCTCGTATCCCGCCGGCGAATAGCAAGACAAATACCCCTTCACGTTGGCCGTCACCTTCGCGCCGTCGTCGACGGTCATGTCGCCGAACACCGCCAGGTGGATCTTCGCGTTCTCCGTCGCCGCCGGGCCGGAATGGGTTACGGTTCCGCCGGAGTACACCCTGAAGTCGTTCGAGACCACATTCGGCGCGGCGCCGGCGTCGTTGTAGACGTCGAGCACCAGCGTGCCGCCGGAACGCACGTCCGCATCACCACAGACCGTCAGCGCGCCACTGGCGGTCAGCGTGGCCGAGCCACCGACGCCCGCGCCGAGGACCAGCGCCCCGATCGTCGCCGGCGAAGCAGCGGGAATCGTCACCGCCGCGGTCTCACCGTCGCCAAGCATGATCACCACGTGGGTGGAATTGGAAGGCACCATGCCGGTGGACCAGTTCGCGGCAACGTCGAAACCGCCGCTCGCGCCGCCGGTCCACACCGCGACATCGGTCGAGAAGTCCCAGTTGACGTTGTTGCCCTCGTCGACCGAGGTGCGCCCGGCGTAGGCGACCGCGCCAGGCGAAGCGTCGCAGTCGCTGACCGCAATCCGGCCGAAGCCATGGGCGTTCTCGTACACCTTGAGCCGCCAGCGGCTGCCGTACTCGCGCGAGGCGAGGGTTATGCTGTCCCCCGCGTTCGCCGCGTTGACGTAGCACTGCTCGAAGTCGTAGAGCGCGCCCGGCTCGAACCTCATGGTGAGGGACGCGGCGGCGGAGCAGTTGAAGGACTTCGCGGCGAATCCGTGGCCGGTGAAGTTCACCGGACCGACGGAGTTATCGACGTAGACCTTGCCGACCGAGGTGTTGCCGAGGTCGAGGGTCTGCATGCCGCCGCCCGCGACGCGCACCGTCGACTGCGCCGCGACCACGGTGCCGTTGGTGAAGAAGGCGTCGCCGGTCAGATACAGCGTCTCCGCGCCAGCGAACTCGAGCGTGCCGGAGTTGAGCATCAGGTTGGTCACGGTCAGCGTGGCGCCGTCCAGGGTAAGGATGGCGCCAGGCTCGATCCGTACCTGGTTGAAGAGGTAGGTGCCAGTGGAAAGCGTTGGGTCGTACTCGCCGGCGCTGGGGATGCGCACGTCGTCGGTCTCCACCGGCGCGCGCCCGCGGTCCCAGTTGTCGCCGTCCGCCCAGTCGGCCGAGGTGCCGCCGGTCCAGACGATTGTCTCGCCGGGCACGATGACGCTCGAGAACGACCAGTAGCTGTTGCCGCCGAGGTCGGTCGAGTCGATGGCCAGCACCGCCGCGCCGGACGATGCGTCGGAGTCCTGCACCGCGACGTTCTTCACGTCCTGCGCCGCGTTGGCGTCCACCTGCAGCTGCCAGGTCCCGGAGCCGCCGAGCGGCAGCAGCGAAAGCGGATGCGCGGAGTCCTGACCAGAAAGCTTCAACGGGACGTCGCTGGGGATGGTAATCTTCCCCGCCGCCCCGGTCTCGAAATAGACGCGCTTCTCGACATTGGTGCAAACGAGGCCGTTGACGGTGATCCGCGACGCGCCGACGAGGACGGCATCGTTGGTGCCGCAGAGCTCGACTACCGTCCCGGCGACGGTGGTGATGCTGGCGCCGTTCGCCACCTTTATCCCCTTGGTGGCGCGCAGGTTCGTGCCCTCCGATATCCGCAGCTTAGCGCTATTGGTCACAACCACGGTGCCGAACGGAATATTCGCGTCGGTCACATAGGTGGTGAAGTCAGTGTAGTAGGTGGCACTTTGGGGTTTCTGTCCGTCGTCGTCAATGACCAGGGTGCCGCGGCCCGGCTCATCGCCGGGATCCTCGTAGTAGATTGTGCCGCATGCCGAAGTAATGTCGGCTTTGTTCACCGACAGCTTCTTGTACATGGTCGTTATCTTGCCGGTGAAGTCGTTGAGCCGGGCGGCGTCGGTGCGGTAGATGGCGATGCGCCCGCCGCTGCCGGAGAAGTCGCCCTGGCCCGATTTCCCGTTACCGCCCGCCGCGGAGATGAGCCCGTTGCCGGCAATCGCGCCGCAGCGGAGGAGAATGCTGCCGCCCGCGCCGCCACTGATGGAATGCCAGTTGCCGGTCGAGACGATCGCCCCGGAAAGATCGATTACGCCCGGCACTTCGAGGATCGCCGTGCCGCCGCCGTATGTGCCTTCGCCGGCCCCTGCGCCAGAACCGTATTCTGTCGGCGTCCTCACCGACCCGTAGGCGTACTTGTTGGCGTATGAGCTCTGGTTGGCGTAGTCGCTCGCGTTGCCGGCGTGGAAGGCGTAGCAGCGCGTCCAGCCAATGCCGTGCCGCTCGGTGTAGCCCTTGGCGGTCACGTCCACCGCGCCGCCGGCGTCGACCGTGAACGTGCCGAGGCAGCGCAGATGCAGCTTCTTCGTCTCCGTGTCGTTGGGACCGGAGTGCGAAAGGACGCCTCCCGCGCGGATGCGCACGCTGTTGGATACCACGTTCGGCGCCTCGCCGGTCTCGTCAAAGACGTTGAGCTCGACGATGCCGTTCGCGCGGATGTCGAGTGCGTCGCGGATGGTCACCGGCGAGTCGGCCACGAAGGTCGCCTTGCCGCCGGCGCCTGCCTTCGCGATCAGCGACTTGAAGGTCATCGGCGTTCCTGCGGGCAGCGTCGCCTTCACAGTCTCGCCGTCGCCGGCGGAGATCATCACCTGGGTGTCAGGCCCCGGCACCGCGCCGGTGGACCAGCTCGTCGTCGCGGTGAACGAGCCGGTCGTGCCGCCAATCCACACCGCGATGTCGGTCACGCAGTCCCAGTTGAGGTTGTTGGAGACGCTCACGCTCGAGGTGCCGGCGTAGATGGTGCCGCCGGCAGAAGCGTCGGAGTCGGACACCCTCACGCCGATCACGTTGGCATTGTCGCCGTCGGCGTCGAGGATCCACTGCGTCCCTGGAACGGACGACTTGAGCGTTATGCACTGGGTGCCGCCAACGAAGCCCTTCAGGTCCATCGCTGCGAAGGTGTAGGTCTCGCCCGCGGCGAACTCGAATTCAATCGGCACCGTCGCCGCGCAGGAGATGAGCGCCGCCGTTAAGCCGTGGCTGCCGAAGCTGACGTTGCCGGACGGCTTCTGGAAGTAGATTTTGTTCAAGGTGGCGCCGTTGAAGTCGAGCGTCTGGTCGCCGGTGCCGGCGATGTAGAAGAGCGACGAGCCGCGCACCACCGTCCCCGCGCCGGAGAAGAGCAGGTCGCCGGAGAAGTAGACTGACTCCGAGCCGGCGAAGGACAGCGTCCCAGCCACCGCGACGGTGTTGGTGAAGGTCACGGTCGGCCCGCTTAAGGTCAGCGATGCCCCGGCGCCGACGGAGAGCTGGTTGAAGAGGAACGTGCCCGCGCCGAGCACCGGATACTTGGACGAGGCGACGGACGGAATCGTGATGACGTCCGTATCCACCGGCACGCGCGCCGGGTTCCAGTTCGCCGGGTTCTGCCACGCCGTGTCCGCCGCGCCCGTCCACTCGATCGCCGCGCCGGGCACGATTGGCGCCGAGAAGCCCCAGTAGAGGTTGTTGCCGAGGTCGGTCGAGTCGATGGCGAGGATGCCCGCGCCGGACGACGCGTCGGAGTCCTTCACCGCCACGTTCACGACATCCACGAGCCCCGCGTTGGCGTTCACCGCGATCGGCCAGCGCGTTCCCTCCGTCGTCGAGGCCAGCGTGACCGGGTTCCCGGGCTCGCCCCTGAAAATCAGCGTCTTGCCGAGCGGAATGGTCAGCTTGTCCGCCGCGGCAGTTCCGAAGCGGATCGTCTTGCCGGCGTTGGTGCAGATGAGCGTCTCGACCGTGATGAGCGAGCCGCCGGTAACCGTCGCGTCCTCGCTGCCGACGAACTCGATTGCGCCGCCAGCATCGGTACGGATGGCGCAGTTGGCGGCGATCTCGATGCCCTTCGTCACCTTGAGCGTCAGGCCGGAGACGACGCGCAGCCTGCCGCGGTTGCGGAGAACGACCCGGCCGAGGACGTTGGTACCATCATCCATGTCGAAGTTGAGTGGAACGCAGTACGACGAATTCTTGGTGTTGTTGGCGTTGTCAACGATCAGCGTGCCTTCGCCGGGAGTGTCGGAAGCGTCCTCAAGGTAGAGGGTGCCACCGGCCGCGCTAGCAGTTGTTCCATGCGCGGTGGCGTAGGAGCCGGTGAAGGAAGTCCAGCCCGAGGTCGCGGTCTGGTAGATGGCAATGCGCCCGCCGGAGCCACATAAATCCCAAGACCCCGCGCCGCCTATCGTGCTGATGGAGCCCGAGCCTGCGAACTCGGCGCACTCAATCCACACGCTGCCGCCGGCACTGCCGCAAGTCGTGTCGCCGACGCCATTGGCAACGATGGATCCGTTCAGAGTCAACGTGCCGCCGGCGATGAAATGCACCGCGCCGGCGCTGTTCGCGCCAGGGTACCAGACACTGCCGCCGTAGTCGACCGGGTGGCGCATCGAACCGTGGACTTTCCCGTATGACCACTGAGTTGACGCCTCGCCGCCGTAGCGGCCGTTGTCGCGGCCAGCGCCGGGCCCATAGCCATTCTTGTTTTTGACGAACGCATATCCCTTTTGCGTCACGTTGACCGACGCACCGGCGGCGATAGTGAAGTCGCCGCCAGCCTTCAGCACCACGGAATGGTCGCGCGTGGTGTTGGGTCCATAATGAGTGATGGTAGCGTGGTTGCCGAGCACGATGTCGCCCGAGACTGCGTTGGTGGAGTAGCCGGTCTTGAAGAGCAGCGTCACCGCTCCGTCGTGGCCAGCCGTGCCCGCGACGGAAAGCGCGGCAATGCTGAACGGCGAGTTGACGGTGATGGTAAAGGCCGACCCCGCGCCCTCGCTGTTCACGGGGTTGGGGATGGTCGCCGTGTCGCCCGCCGCGCTTGGATAGCCGGTCGAAGGCGACCAGTTGGACGGCTCCTCCCAGTTTCCGTCCGCGCCGGTGTTCCAGACGTAGTCAGTCGCCCACGCACTCGCCGCGCCCAGCGCGACCGCGGCACACACAACACCACACGCGAGTTTCTTGACCATGTTCATTTGGCACCTCCAGCTGGATTTTGGGTGTGTGAATGACTATAGGAGAAGGCTAATACGCCCACTCCTGGCTGAATCAGGTTAGTTTCAGTCATCACGGTAAGAATAATACCAAATCCCGCCGAAACTGTCAACCGCCGCAGCCTCGGTGTAGGCGGGTGGCATGATTGGCTATCGTGTCCACAATCCTTCCGTATATCTCACTCGGCCATGCTGCCGCACATTCCGCCGCGACCCGCTCAGCCACCGGGACAATGCGTACGCACAAAGCATCAAGCCGCGACAACACAAGCCTTGGAGACACAGCACACGACCTGGCCATGTCGGAGAAGCTTGCTCGGGATATTGACTTAAAGTCTGCGTCACCACCTATGCTCATCGCCATCTTGCGTGAAAGCTCTGGGTAGACGGCCGTCGACACGAGATCGTATAACGGTGCCAGCGAAGCGGTTTTGCCTCGGTACACTACCGACATGTTCTTGGCGTGGGCGTCAGCGTTGCCTATGAGGTAGTTGAAGGCCACGGCGTCAATGAATCGAAGCTGACTCGCGGTCGTAATCCTCATGCGGCGAATCACATCCATGCAGTCTGAGATGCCCGGGCCTCCGTCGGCCTCGTACTTCGCCTCTGGATCGACCGATAACACCTGGCAGAAGTCCTCCTGATGAAGTCGCCTGGGCTTGCCGTCGACAATCTCGCGGTCATAGCGCTCCGAAACGTAGTACGGCTCGCCGCAAAGCGACAGTATCTCGGCGCGGGACGCTGGAAGCCCGATTTCAGCTGCAAGACGCTGGCAGTAGAATTCGTTCTGGACCGAGTCGTCGAAACCGTCGGCAGCCGGCTTTATGATGTGCGTCGATGGCGTGCCAAACAGCGGCAGCACGATCTGTCCGTCCTCAATCCTGGCGATGAGCTTGTCCTGCGCCCCTGCTCCAGAATACCTGTACCCTTCCTCCCCCGCCGCATATAGCGGGCGGCGCTTGAGCGACTTCAATATCCGCACCGCCTCTTCTTCGGAAAGAGCGCGCGTATGCTCGACGTCCTGCGGTGCAGGCTTGGACCATTCCGGGTAAAGCGACACAGCGCCGGCGCAGTCGCCGCCTATGGCCTTCAAAAATCCAAACACATTGTGCTGCGACAGATGCAGGCTTGCGCCCAGCCGCTGGCGGACGACGCCGGGCGGAAGAAGATTCGCAAAGAAGTTATACGCTCTGGCGGAATCGTATTTTTCGCCGCACAAAGGCAGTGAAAACGACAATGCGCCGTCGACAGGATTCGCAAGGTAGGACTCGTCATACGAAAACGAGTATTCATCACCGCTTGTTTCGTGGGAAAGCCAACCTACGAAACTGTCCTTCAGGTATACTTTCAACGACTCGTGCATAATGTCATTCCGACGGCATCTCAAGCCTAAGCGACATTCCAAGCGTCGTCAGCACGGACAGCAGCTTGTCGAACCGCACCGATTTCTTGCCATGCTCAATCTCGCATACGAACCTGAGTCCGACATTGGAAAGCTGCGCGAGAACTGTCTGCGAGATGCCCTGCGACCTCCGCGCCTCTCGTACCGCGTTGGCGATTTCTGCCATGCTATTGACCTGAATCATTGTCATTTAACCTATTTGGCCTGATTACAAAGTGAATTATACTATATTTCTGTTCAGAAAATCAATCTTGATTCTGTGCTTTGCCAGAGTGAACGCAATTTTAAATTTTGTTTAGGTTGTCAAAGGCAGATGTTGGACAGCAGATTGGTTGAGGTAGCGATTCCTCCTGTCCCC
>CACXRO010000035.1 GCA_902770045.1 uncultured bacterium | reverse complement strand
GTGGTTGTCGCGCAGGTACTTCAGCTCCCCGTCGATGCGGTCCTGGAAGAGGTCCGCGATCGCCGCGACCTCGGTGCCGGGGATCATCGAGATGCGGTGAAGCGCGGAGACGCCGCGCCGGCCGACGCCGATCACTGCGACGCGCACCTTCTTCAGCCTGCGCCCGAGGCCGACGCCCTGCATCGGCGCGCCAGACGCCGCCGCGCCGAAGAGCCTAATCGGCGTAGCCGCCACTGCGGCCGCGCCCATCCACGCCGCGCCCTTGAGAAAATCGCGCCTGCCGGCGCCAGATGCCATGTCGAATCTGCTCATTGTCGATAGTCCTTTCCAATCGTTTGCCCACATTTTACCATATCATCTCGTCATCCGTCAACCTGATCAAATTATCAGTATCCCGCCGCAGAAATTACTCTGCATCCTACCCAATCGCCGCGGAATCTGCCGCGCAAAGTGCCGCGGAAACTGCCGCGCTATCTGTCGTTGAGGCCGAGGGTTGAGAAGGCGAGGTCGGTGGCCACGCGCCCCTTGGGCGTCCGCTCCAGGTACCCTTCCATGATCAGAAACGGCTCGTACGCCTCCTCGATGGTGTCCGGCTCCTCGCCGACCGAGACGGCGATGGTGGAGAGCCCCACCGGTCCGCCGCCGAACTTCACGCACACCGTCTCGAGTACCTTACGGTCCATCTCGTCCAGCCCGTGCGGGTCGATCTCGAGGAGCGCGAGCGAGTCGGCGGCAACCTGTCCGGTGATGAAATTGCCGGCCTTGACCTGGGCGTAGTCGCGCACGCGCCTGAGCAGGTTGTTGGCGATTCTGGGGGTGCCGCGGCTGCGGCGCGCAATCTCCGCGGCGCCGGCGTCGTCGACGTCGACGCCGAGCTTGGCGGCGGAGCGGCGGACGATCTCGGCGAGCTCCTCCGGCTCGTAGTAGGAAAGGCGGTTGACGAGGCCGAAACGGGCGCGGAGCGGAGCGGCGATGAGGCCGATGCGGGTGGTGGCGCCGACGAGGGTGAAGCGCGGCAGGTCGAGCCGCACCGAGCGCGCGTTGGGTCCCTGGTCGAGCAGGATGTCGATGGAGAAGTCCTCCATCGCCGAATAGAGATATTCCTCCACCGTCTTGGACATGCGGTGGATCTCGTCGATGAAGACGATCTCGCCGGGCTCGAGCGAGGTGAGGAGTCCGGCAAGGTCGCCGGGCTTGGTGAGGACGGGGCCGGAGGTGGTCTTCACGTTCACCCCCATCGCCTCGCCGAGGATGTAGGAGAGCGTGGTCTTGCCGAGTCCGGGCGGGCCGGAGAAGAGCACGTGGTCGAGCGTCTCGCCGCGGTCCTTCGCCGCCTTCACCGCGAGCATCAGGCGGTCGCGTACCTTCGACTGGCCGACGAAGCCGTCGAAGTCGGAGGGGCGCAGCCGGTTGTCGAACGCCGTCGACCGGTTCAGTTCCTCGCTCTGCCTTCTCTCCGCCATGACGACCGGCTATCCCTTCTTGGCCGTGGCGTGGCTGCGGCTGGTGATGAGCTTGGAGGCGCCCACGAGGACGCAGGTGAAGATGAGCATCAGCGTCGAGAGCGCGAACACGCTCGGCAGGTTGCGCGAGTGCTTGGTCATCGACGAGACGTAGGTCGGGAAGGTGTTGGTGCCGGCGCCGTTGACAAAGGAGGTGATGACGACGTCGTCGATCGAGAGCGTGAACGCGAGGAGCCCGCCGGCGACGATCCCCGGCAGCAGGATGGGGAGCTCCACGTGGAAGAACGCGTACCACGGCCCGGCGCCGAGGTCGTAGGCTGCCTCGGTGATGCGGTCGTCGAAGTCCTGAAGCCGCGCGAGCACGGTCATCGCCACGTAGGAGACGCAGAACGTGACGTGGGCGATGAGGATGGTCCAGAACCCGCACTCCACCTTGGCGGCCACGAAGAGCATCAAGAGCGAAATGCCGATGAGGATGTCGGGCATCACCAGCGGGGTGTATACGAGCGCGTGGTGGATGGTCTGCAGCCGGTCGCGCCAGCGGTGGAGGGCGAGCGCCGAGGTGGTGCCGATCACGCAGGAGACCAGGGTGGAGAGCCCGGCGACGGTGAGAGACAGCCAGAAGCTCTGCATCAGCGCCTTCACCGAGTAGTCGCCGGAGAAGATCTGGGCGTACCACTTGCAGGTGAAGCCGATGAAGCGGCCGTGCGCGTCGAAGAACGACATCGAGATGCCGTTGGGGATGAAGCCGTAGACGACGACGAGCACGATCGGCACGTAGAGGAAGGCGAGCACCGCGGCGAGCACCGCCACCGAGAACATCGACCGCTTCATGACGCGCGCCCCCCTTCCGCGCCCATGCGCGCCGACTGCTCCTGGATGCGGCGGCGGCCGCGCGCGTCCTGGCGCTTCTTCCACCACAGCGCCATCCCGAGCGGCACCAGCACCGACACCGCCATCAGCGCGGCGAGCGCCGAGGCGTGCGGGATGTTGCGGTTCTGGATCGCGCGCATGAAGATCTTGTTGCCGATCAGGACGCAGTTGGTGCCGCCGAGCACCTGCGGGATGACGTAGGAGCCGATAGCCGGGATGAACACCATCAGCACCGCCGAGACGACGCCCTGCCGGACGCCGGGGAGGAAGATCTTGCGGAAGGCGTAGAAGTTCTTGGCCCCGAGGTCGCGCGCCGCCTCCATCAGCGAGAAGTCGAACTTCTCCGCCGCGGTGTAGATGGGCATGATCGCGAACGGCAGGAAGGAGTAGACGGAGACGAGCACCACCGCCGCCTCGGAGTCGAGGATGGTAGAGGTGGCCTCCGAGAACGGCTCGGACGACGCCGCGCCGATTGCGACGAGCAGCTTCTGGACCGCCGCGGGCAGCCAGCTGAAGAGCCATTCGCGCGTCCTAAGCCACGCGCAGTAGCACGCCTGCAGCCAGCCGTCGGGATGGAGCATCGTCTTCCAGGCGAAGACCCTCACGACGAAACTCGTCCAGAACGGCAGCATGATCGAGCCCGCCACCACCGCGCGCCAGCGCGAGTTCATCCGCGCGATCGCGTAGGCGGACGGAACCGCGAGGACGATCGACCATATCGTGACCTCGAACGAGATCCTGATCGTGTTCCAGACAATCGCCGGGTAGTCGGGGTCCACGAGCTCGCGCCAGGTGGAGAGCGACCACTCGCCGACGCCGCCCGAGGCGTCGTGGCCGTGGAAGGTGAACGCCAGCACGATGAGCGCCGGGATGGCGAAGAAGAGCGCCAGCCAGAGGAACCCCGGCAGCGTGACGACCCATTCGGTCCTTTTCGAGCGCAGAGGGTTGTTCACGGCGTCGTTTCCACCATGTAGCCGTCGTCGGGATGCCACCAGACGAACACGTCGTCGTTCCAGGTGATCGTCTCCTGGTCGAGCAGGAAGCGGGAGTGGGGCTTGAGGGACTGGATCCTGAGGTCGCCGGCGGTGACCCAGAACTTGGTGTAGACGCCCTGGTAGACGATGTCGCGCACCTTCGACGGGAAGACGTTGATCGACGCGCCCTTCTCCGGCGGCGGCGGCGACATGGTGACGCGGATCTTCTCGGGGCGCACCGAGAGGTCCACCCGCTGGCCGACCTTGAGCTGCTTGTCGTTGTACGCCTTGATCTGCGGGAAGCCGTCGACGTCGAGCAGGCAGTAGTCGCCCTCGACAGCGGCGATCTCGCCGGAGAAGAAGTTGGTGTCGCCGATGAACGAGGCGACGAAGCGGCTCGCCGGCGCCTCGTAGATCTTGGCGGGGCCGTCGAGCTGCTCCACCTTGCCGCGGTTGATGACGGCGATGCGGTCGGAGAGCGACATCGCCTCGCCCTGGTCGTGGGTGACGTAGAGGAAGGTGATGCCGACCTGGTCGTGGATCGTGTCGAGCTCGATGAGCATGTGCTGCCTGAGCTTCAGGTCGAGCGCCGCGAGCGGCTCGTCGAGGAGCAGCACCTGCGGGCGGTCGACGAGCGCGCGGGCGATGGCGACGCGCTGCTTCTGGCCGCCGGAGAGCTGGTTCGGGTACTTCCACGCCTGGTCGGAGAGCTGGATCATCTCCAGGATGCCGTCCACGCTCTCCTCGATCTCCGCCTTCGACTTCTTCGCGAGCTTGAGCGAGAACGCGATGTTGTCCCACACCGTCATGGTGGGGAAGAGCGCGTAGTTCTGGAACACCGTGTGGACGCGGCGCTGGTTCGGGGGCAGGTCGGTGATGTCCCTGCCCTCGAGGTAGATGCGCCCGGAGTCCGGCCGCTCGAAGCCGCCGAGCATCCTGAGGAGCGTCGTCTTGCCGCAGCCGGACGGCCCCAAGAGCGAAAAGAACTCGCCCTTGCTGACCGTGAGCGAGACGTCGTTCACGGCAGTCATCGCGCCGAAGCGCTTGGTCACGTGGTCGAATACGAGGAAGTCGTTGTTCATTGGCGCGGATTATACCATAATTTTCATACGTCGATGCGGATAATTCTGCGGATCATCGCCCAGCCGATGGCGATGAGGGCGAACATCACCAGCACCGAGACGGCGCCGGTCGCGCTGCAGAGGAAGGGAATCATCATCTTCGGCTTGATCGCGAGCATCGCGCCGCCGAGCAGGACCGGCATCAGCGAGACGATGGCTCCCTGCAGCCTGCCCTGGGCGGTGAGCGAGCGGATCTTGCGCTCGATGCGCATTCTGCCGCGAATGGTGTCGGAGATGCGGTCGAAGATCTCGGTCACGTTGCCGCCGGTGCGGCGCGAGATGAGGATGGAGGTGGTGACGAGGGTGAGGTCGTCGGACCCGACGCGCTGCGAGAGCGACTCCAGCGCGTCCTCGAAGCTCATCCCGACCTGAAGCTGCTGCCGGAGGATGGCGAACTCCTCGCTCATCGGCGCCTCGCCCTGCTCGACCACGGAGTCGAACGCCTGCGAGATCGAGAAGCCGGCGCGGAGCGCGTTGGACATCGTCGCCAGCGCCTCGGGGAGCTGGGCGTTGAAGGCGGCGCGGCGGCGCGCGTCGAGCCAGCGCGCGAGCGGGCTGGTGCCGTTCTGCCAGCCGGCCTTGATCTTCACCCCCGCGGCGAAGTACCAGGCGACGCCGGCGGCGGCCGCGGCGGCAAGCAGCGTGGCGACGGCGTGCATGAGGTCGGCGGACATCCCCTTCGCGCCCCCTATTCGCCTGCGAACATCGACATGTCGACGTCGATGCCGCGGCTCCGCGCCTGGTCGATCCAGGTCGGCACCGCCCCCGTGGACTTGAACTCGCCGATCACCTTGCCGTCGGCGCCGACGCCGCTCTGGACGAAGGTGAAGAGGTCCTGCATCACGATCTGCGTGCCCTCGAGCCCGGTCACCTCGGTGATCGCGTCCACCTTGCGCGAGCCGTCGGACATGCGCGACTCGTGGATGATGATGTCGACGGCGCTCGCGATCTGCTCGCGAATGGCGCGCGACGGCAGGTCCATGCCGCTCATCAGCACCATCGTCTCAAGGCGCGAGACGACGTCCCGCGGCGAATTGGCGTGGACGGTGGTGAGAGAGCCGTCGTGGCCGGTGTTCATCGCCTGGAGCATGTCCAGCGCCTCGCCGCCGCGGCACTCGCCGACGATGATGCGGTCGGGGCGCATGCGGAGGCAGTTCTTCACCAGGTCGCGGATCGTCACCGCGCCCTTGCCCTCGATGTTCGGCGGGCGCGCCTCGAGCCGCACCACGTGCGGCTGCTGGAGCCGCAGCTCCGCCGCGTCCTCCACGGTGATGATGCGCTCGGTGTGCGGGATGAAGCCGGAGAGCAGGTTGAGGAGCGTGGTCTTGCCGGAGCCGGTGCCGCCGGCGACGATGACGTTCTTCCTCAAGCGCACGCAGAGGCGCATGAACTCGGCCGCCTGTTCGGTCCAGGTGCCGAAGCGGATGAAGTCCTCGGCGGTGAGCGCCTTGCGCGAGAACTTGCGGATGGTGATCGTCGGGCCGGAGAGCGCGAGCGGCGCGATGATCGCGTTGACGCGGCTGCCGTCGGCGAGGCGCGCGTCCACGTAGGGCTGCGACTCGTCGATGCGCCGGCCGAGCGGGGCGACGATGCGCTCGATCACCGAGAGGACGCTCGCGTCGTCGGAGAACTGGCAGTCGGAGAGCTCCAGCCGGCCGTGGCGCTCGACGTACACCCGCGAAGGTCCGTTGACCATGATCTCGGCCACGGAGTCGTCGGCCAGCAGCTCCTCGAGCGGACCGAGCCGCATCGCCTCGTTGAAGACGTCGTCCTCGAGCCGCACCGGGTCGATGCCTTCGGGGAGTCTCCCCTTCGACACCACTTCGTCCACGATGTCGCGGATCTTCTCGCGCGCGGTCTGCTCCAGCCCCTCGCGGTCGACGCCCTCGACGGTGAGCCGCTTCATGTCGAGGCGCTTGAGGAGCTCGCGGTGGATCTGCTCCTGCGCGCTGCGGCGGATCTCGCGCATCGGGTCGGCCGACTCGCCGGGCGCCTCGTCGTCGTCGCCGCCGTTTGCCTTCTGCTCGGCGCGCGGCGCCTCCTCTGCCTCCGGCTCCGGCGGCGGCTCGTCGCCGCTGACGCGCATCAGGGTGGTGCCGATCTGGACCACCATTCCGTCGTCGAGCTTCACGGGGCCCTCGACCGCGGCGCCGTTCACGAAGGTGCCGTTGGCGCTGTTGAGGTCCTCGATCACCGCGGACGCGCCGTTGATCGCCAGGATCGCGTGGCGTTCGGAGACGTCCGGGAACGGCAGCCGGATGCGGCAGGCCTCGGCGCGGCCGACGAGGTAGGAGCCGTCCTCCAGCTCGCGCGTCTCCTTGACGCCGTCGACGATCGTCGTCAGGTGCATCGCCGCACGCCCCTTCAGCGCACCGCCAGCCGCTGGGACTGGCGCTTGAGGTTGAGCTCCTCGATCTCGGAGCGGATCTTCTCGAAGTCGACCTTGGGAAGCTCCTTCTCGTAGGAGGTGTCGCCGCGGTTGCGGAGCGAAAGGACGATCCTGCCCTTGAGCTGCTCGGCGAAGGCGAGCATCTCGGCCTCGCGCGGCGTCACCTCGAGCGTGACGGTCGAGTACTGCTGGCGGAGGCCGGCGGTGCGGTCGCGCCCCTTGGCGGTCTCGGAGCCGGTCGCGAGGACGAGCACGTTCTGGAGCATGGTGCAGGTAACGAAGTCGCGCCGGCCCGCCGCGCCGTCGAAGTCGAAGGTGCCGATTACGTCCACGTGGTCGTTGGGCCTGACCATCCCCGAGACGCTCGCCGCGCCGGAGCAGTTCACCGAGACCGCGCGCATGTTCTTCTTGATGTCGGCGGAGATCCCCTTCGCGGACGGGTCGCCGCCCTCCACATCGGACCAGAACAGCACTTCGCCGCGCTTGTGCGCGGCAAGGAGCTTGCGGCCGAGCACGTCGCGGTAGGCCGACTCCTCCACCGCCTGGCCGCGCAGCCCCAGCGCCGGCAGCTTCAGCTTGCCGAGGTCGTCGGCCGAGAGCACCGTCCCGGCCGGAACGTCGGCGCTGAACACCACCGCGTCAATGGTGCCGTAGCGCTCGTTGATCGCGCGCTTGGCCCTGGCCACCTCGGCCTCCTTGGCCGAGAAGGCGATGTTGGTGAGGACCGCCGCGACGACGCCGGCGGCGAGGGACACTACGAGGACTATCTTGCGTGGCATGTCTTTAGTCGGCCGCGAGGCCGCCTCCCAGCGCCTTGTAGAGCTTGATCAGGGTCACGGTGATCTCGCCGCGCGACTCCACCAGCTCCTCCTCGAGCTGCAGACGCGAGCGCTGCGCGTCGAGGACGTTGTTGAAGTCCTTGAGCCCGTTCTGGTACAGGTCCTTCGAGATCGCCACCGCGTCCGACGCCGCCTTCACCGCGGCAGTCAGCGCCTGCAGGCGGTGGTACTCCTGGGTGTAGGCGGAGTACGCGTCGCGCACGTCGGCGAACGCCTGCTCGACGGCGAGCGCGTAGTCGAGCGCGGCCTGGTCCATCTTCGCCTCCGCCGCCTTCACGTTGGCGTAGATCGCGCCGCCCTGGAAGATCGGCCAGCTCACGGCCGGGCCGATGGTGGAGAACAACGACTCGCGGTCGAAGAGCTTCACTCCGCCGCGCTTGGAGAAGCCGACCGTGCCGTTGATGTAGAGCTTGGGGAACCACTGCGCCTTGGCGACGCCGACGTACGCCGTCATGGCCGCGAGCTTGCGCTCGCGCTCCTTGACGTCGGGGCGCGCGCGCATCATGTCGAGCGGCAGATCCGACACCTTCTGCGGCGCGAGCATCCAGTCGCGGCGCTCCCTCGGCGGCGCGAGCGCCGCGTCGAGCGCGCCCGGCACCACGCCCGCCAGCACCGCGATCGCGTTTTTGAGCTTCTCCTCGACGGCGAGCAGCTGCGGAATGCGCGCGCGCGTCTGCTCGACGATGTAGGCGCACTGGTTGACGGCGAGCTCGTCGCCGATGCCGGAGTCGAAGCGGGACTTCAGGATGTCGTACGTCTCGGTCTGGAGGACGAGGTTGGTGCGCGCCACCGCAATGCGCTCCTGCGCGGTGCGCAGGCTGACGTACTGCACGCCGATCTGGGTGGTGAGCTCCACCCAGGCGTCCGCCACCGACCAGCTCGCCGCCTCGGCGAGCGCGATGTTGGCCTCGGTCTGGCGGCGGCTGCCGCCGAAGATGTCGATCTCCCACTGGCCGTCGAGCGCAACGCTCGTCGTCTTGTAGCCTACCGCCTCGCCGCCGCCCGCCGGCACGTTCGCGCCGTAGCGCGCGAGCGTCCAGGAGCCGTTGACGTCGAACTGGGGCAGGAACGCCGCGTAGGAGCCGAGCAGCTCGTAGTTGGCCTGCTCGAGGCGCTTCTTGGCGGTCTGGAACGAGAGGTTGTTGGTGGCCGCGCCGAGCACGAGCTCCTCCAGCACCGGGTCGTTGAAGTGCTCCCACCAGTGCGCCACCGCGTCGCGCGAGATCTCGACGCGCGGGTCCTCGTTGGTCGCGGCCGGCACGTAGGAGCAGTCAGCCGCCACGTTAGTCGTCGGGTAGCCGGCGTCGGGGAGCGGATGCGACTCCGCCGTCACCTCCGGCTCCTCGTAGGACGGGCCGACCGAGGGAATGTACTGGGTGCAGCCGGCGAACGCGGCCGCCGCCGCGGCCGCCGCCGCCATCTTCATCGACTTCATCAAGTGTCCTTTCATTTTCGCCTGCATATCGCTATTCCCCGGCCACTCCGTCCTTCAGCCCGCGCCGCCTGCGCGCACGCGCCGAGATGTACGCGAACATCCGCTTGACCCTCTCGCGCCAGGTCTGGAAGAGCGCATAGAGGCCGGGTACGAGTAGTATACCAAAAACTACGGAGAAAAGCATACCGAAGAACTCGGTGGTGCCGAGGTGGTTGCGGCTCGCCGCGCCCGCGCCGGTGGCGAGCATCATCGGCAGGGTGCCGAGGAGCGTCGTGAGCGCGGTCATGAGGAGCGCCCTCAGGCGCTCGCCCGCCGCGGCCCCCGCGGCGTCGACGATCGAGAAGCCCTCGTTCTCGCGCTTGTCCTTCGCGAACTCCACGATCAGGATCGCGTTCTTCGAGGCGAGGCCCACGAGCAGGACGATGCCGAGCTGCGCGTAGATGGAGAGCGGATAGGGCGAGCCCGCCCGCAGGAGCCCGAACCACCTGAGGCCGCAGAGCGCGCCCAGGACGGCGACGAAGATGGAGAGCATCACCGGAAGCGGAATCGTCCAGCTCTCGTACTGCGCGACGAGGAAGAGGTAGCCGAACAGCACCGCGAGAAGGATGAGCGGCGCGGCGCCGCCCTCGTTCCTCGCCTCCTGGAAGGAAAGCGCCGCCCAGTCGTAGCCGAAGTCGGCGGGGAGCTCATCCTTGAAGAGCCGGCGGATTTCGTTCATCAGCTCGCCGGTGGCGACGCCGGGCATGGGCATCACGTTGATGCCGCACATCACGTACTTGTCGCGGGTGTAGACCGTGCGCGGACCGAGCTCGCGGGTGATGTCGCCGAGCGCGCCGATCTGCACCATCGCGCCGTTCTCGCCGCGCACGTAGAGCCGCGACACCGCCTCGGGCGTCGCGCGTCCGTCCCAGTCGGCCTGGACGGTCACGCGGTTGACCTGGGTGCCGAGGTTCACGTCGTTCACGTACCTGGAGCCGAGGTAGTTCTGCAGGGTCGAGTAGACCGTGGCCACCGGCACCTTGTACATCTCGGCCTTGACGCGGTCGAGGTTGAACCTCAGGTGCGGCGTCACCGCGTTGTAGCCGGCGAACGCGGCGAGGATGCCGGGGAAGCGGCGCTTGTCGTTGAGCGAGCGGAGCAGCTTGTTCTTGACCTCGTCGACGCGGATCGGGTCGGCCGTGCCCTTGTCCTGGATGTGGACGGTGATGCCGTTGGCGAGGCCGACGCCGGGAATCGCCGGCGGCAGGAAGACCTTCCAGCTCGGCTCTGGGATCTCGGCCAGCGCCTGGGTGATGCGCTGCTTCATCGCCTCGGCGGACTGGTTGCGCTGCTTGCGCTCGCTCCAGTCCTTGAGGTCGACGACCACCATCGACTGGTTCTCGCCGCGGCCGCCGATCATCGAGATGCCGGTGATGGTGAGGACGCTCTTGACCTCCTCCATCTGCAGCAGCCGCTGCACGGCGCGGAGCGACACGTCGCGGGTACGGTCGCGCGTCGAGCCCTCGGGCATGTCCATCGAGGCGAACACGACGCACTGGTCCTCGTCCGGCAGGAAGGAGGTCTGGGAAGTGGTGAACATCTGGACCGTCAAGAGAACGGCGAGCGCGAGGAGCATGAACGCGAGGAAGATGCGCGAGGCGAGCCACTTCGCCAGCTTCACGAAGATGCCCTTGAAGGAGTTCACCGCCCAGTTGAACCAGGCGAGCGGACCGTGCCTGTACGGACGCGACTCGTGGAGGAGCAGCGAGCAGAGCGCCGGCGCGAGCGTGAGCGCGCACAGCGTCGAGAAGCAGACCGCCGCGGAAAGCGTGACCGAGAACTGCTGGTAGATGCGCCCGGTGATGCCGCTCATGAAGCCTACGGGGACGAAGATGCCGAGGAGGACGAGCGTGGTCGCGATGACGGCGCTCGTCACGTCGCTCATCGCCTGGATCGTCGCCTCCTTCGCGTTGAGGCCGCGCGTCTCGATCAGGAACTGGACGCGCTCCACCACCACAATGCAGTCGTCCACCACCACGCCGATCGCGAGCACGAGGCCGAACAGGGTGAGGATGTTGATCGAGTAGCCGAGCGCCGCCATCAGGATGAAGGTCGAGGAGAGCGACACCGGAATGGTGAGGCAGGGTATCAGGGTGGCGCGCCAGTCCTGGAGGAAGAGGTAGCAGACGATCACAACCAGCAGGAACGTGATGCCGAGCGTGAGCACGATCTCCCTGACGCAGCTCGACACGTATTCCGTGGCGTCGTAGGGGATGACCCACTCGAGATCGTCGGGGAACGACTCCTTGAGCGTTGCCATCGCCCTGCGGATCTGCCTCATCGTGGCGATCGCGTTCGCGCCCGGCTTCTGCTGGAGCGCGATGCAGACGGCGTTGCCGCCGTTGAGCTGGCCGGTGAACATGTAGTTCTGCTCGCCGATCTCGGTGCGGGCGATGTCCTTGAGTCTCACCACGCCGCCGTTCGCGTCGCGGCGGACGACGATTTCGTCGAACTCCTTCGGCGACATCAGGCGCCCTTTCGCCAGCAGCGAGAGCGTCCAGGCCGCGTGCTCGCCCGTGGGCGCCGCGCCGACCGAGCCGAGCGATGCCTGCACGTTCTGCTTCGAGACGGCGGCGATCACCTCCTCGGTGTTCATCCCCTGCGCCGCCATGCGCGCGGGGTCGAGCCAGACGCGCATCGAGAGCTTCGGCCCGTACACCGTCGCTTCGCCCACGCCGGGGATGCGCAGCAGGACCGGCTGGATGTTCGCGTAGATGTAGTCGGAGATCTGCAGGCGCGACATCGAGCCGTTCGGCGAGCGGACGGCGATGAAGCCGAGGTGGTCCTCGGACTGCGCGCGGATTCGCCCGCCGAGCTGCTTCACCTCGCTCGGCAGCTTCGCCTCGGCCTGGGCGACGCGGTTCTGCACCTTCACCATGTCCATGTCGCGGTCGGACTCGACCTCGAAGGTGACGGTGAGCGAGTAGGAGCCGTCGTCGCCGCACGATCCGGTCATGTAGATCATGTCGTCGACGCCGTTCACCTCGTCCTCGATCGGCATGGCGACGGTGTTCAGCACCTCCTTCGCGTTTGCACCGGGGTAGGTGTAGTTCACCTGGATCGACGGCGGGGTGATGCGCGGGAACTGCGAGACCGGCAGCTGGAGGATGGCCATGCCTCCGGCCATGGAAAGCACGATCGCGATCACCATCGCGAATCGCGGACGCTCCACAAAGATGCGCGAGAACGGCTTGAGCGCCTCGATCGCAGGTCTTAACGACAGTTTCATTTCATTTTCTCCTTTTCTTTTCTGATAGCGTTATTTGAAATACTCGACGTCTGGATTGAGGAATCCAAGGGTGTAGATCCGAGGAAACAGCTTGGCGCGATGGAGACGCCGTTCTCCTGGGGCTTGACACCCTCTTTCGCGCACCCGCGCAAAATGTCGTACATTGGCGATCTTCGCCGACCATTCCGCGACAGAGCTTCTAACGCCAAAATGCGTCCTGATCCGCCTTCCGGCATACACTGCAAGCGCAGCGACCACTACGCAAGCCGCCACGCGAAAGAGCATATTGAATAGCTTCATGGGATTCCTCCAATATTTTACGTCGCTATTCATAACGCTATTATCACCTAATAATCTCATAAAGCACTTTTGAGGGAATCCCGTTAGTATATGGTGCGAGCTCTGCGTTCGGATTCATCCTTGAAAGCGACGCCGCAACATCCGCATTAACGAAACCAAGAGGAGTCATAAGATCAAGCCCACCCGCCTTGAACAATACATTCCATACATTAGTGTCAACATCAACATATTGGTTACTTTGAAAAAACGCTAATATGTTTGTTGATGCTACAAATGAAACTTCAGGATGTCCATCTTCGATCATTGCATTGGTAAATTTATTCAGCGCACCTATTCGTTGCCATGCAATTCTATCTGCCAATTCAGTCTCAATTTCACAACATAGGTTTGTGGCAACATCAAACGAAGCTGTATCAGCCATATTCTCCGAATGGTCTATCAATATCGATGCTTTTAACAGTTTACAAGTCGAACGCTCAACAACTCCAGTTGTTGAGGCAATAAGAAAATTCAATTCATTCGTCAATGCAAAACTCCGCCTGTAGTCGTTTGTCGCCATATAAGACACGATTTCCGAGAGTGTCATGCCATGAACCGCGAATATGGCAGCGGTACAGAACAATGCCATGATAATGAACATTCTTTTCATTTTCGATATACTCTCTATTGTATTTGTCAATATGTAGCGAGAAAACAGGTCTGACCTGTTTTCTCGCCTCGGATGGGTCTGTAACATGTCTTGCCAAGGACCAGCACCTTCCGTCAGCAGCCGATCGCGGCGCCGGCGACGCCAAAGCAGTTGCGCGGCACGACCTTGATCTTGTAGCCGCCCTTCGACCTGAGCAGATCGGCGTCGATCTGGAAGACCGTCGGCTCGGCGGCCTCCTTGCTGCCGGCGGACCGGTGGAAGCCGGCGGCGAGCACGAACTTCCGGTCCGTTCCGCCGTCAGTCCCCGAGATCTCGAGGGCGTAGTCGAACACCCTTCCGGCGCCCGCGCGGTTCGCCGCGGGAATCGTCACTTCGAGGACGCGGCGCTGCTCGGACTTCACGTTCCCGCCGCCGCGGTTCGTGCCCGTGGTCATACGGACTGCGAGCGCGGCGCCGGCAGGGAACTGCGGGGCGACGCTTGCCGCCGTGCGCGGCTCGAACGCGAACGGCGGCGGTTCGGCAACCGGAAGCGGCATAATCCAGTCGTCGCCAAGCCGGTCACCGCTTTCGAAGTCGCGACGCTCGAAGACGATGCGGTCGCCGTACACCCGCGCGACCATTCCCTGATGCCCGTCCCAGGTGGGCATCCTGCGCATGACCTTCCTCGCATTCTCCGCGGACTCGGCGCCGTTGTTGTTGTCGTTCTCGCGCCAATGCGGCCTGAGGTCGCCGTATTCAAGCCCGGTGTAGCTGAGCGAACTCGCGTCGATGGCGGTGAACGCCCCCTGCCAGATCGCCTGCTCGCGCGTGAGCGACGCGTGGGAATGACCGGTTATGGCGATTGCATTGGGAAAGCGCGAGAGCGTCTCGGTGATTCGGCCGTCGTCGTGGCCCCAGAGCCACGGGCCGTGGCAGGTATCCTTGGGCGGCGGGTGCTGGAGGTAGAAGAACGGCTTCGAGGGGTCGATCGTCCGTCCGTTCTCCCTGAACCATTCCGGCGCCTGCGGCACGCCGGTTTCATAGAACCCCCTGCACTTGTCTGCAATCCAGTGCGCCCCGACGAACGTATAGCCCCTGACATCCTTGCGCCAGACCGGCGAATACTCCTCGCCGAACGCCTTCTTCCACGCGGCCGCGAGATCGGTGCGGATCGTGTGCGAGGCATAGTCCTTGCCCAGGACCTTTTCCCCTCCGTTGCCGTACCTGAACCCCTCCCAGTCGTGGTTGCCGTAGACGAAAAGACGCTCGACGCGCCTTCCGTCCGGCGCCCTGTCGCCCGGGAACACCGAACGCCAGACCCGTCCCACCTCCTCAAGCTCCTCCACAAAGCCGCGGTCCGCCATGTCGCCGCTGACCGTGACGCAGTCGACACCCTGGTCGCGAAACCATTCAAGCGTCCTGCGGAACCGGTCCGAGCCCTCGAACTCGTCCCGGCCGTCCTTGCGGGCGAGCCGGATGTGGATGTCGCTCAGAATGCCGACGGTAAGCCGCGGACCGCCCCAGTCAGAAAGCACGCGGCAGCCGCCAAGGCCGCCGGCGAACATCCCCCAGCCGAAGAGCCCTACGGCCCCGCGCGCGAAATCACGTCTGCTCGTCATTGTCATATCCTCCTCCTCACTCCTCGATCGGCGACTTGTGGTTGGCGTTGATGTCGTCGTTGGACGTGGGCTCGACTATAGCCACCTTCATCCCCGGCCCGAGCTTGGCGACGCCGGAGATGACGATGCGCTCGCCGGCCTCGATCCCCTTCACGACCGGCGTCCAGCCGTTGAACGCCTCCTTCGTCTCCACCGGACGCTGCTCCACCGTCATGTCGTCCCTCAGCACCCACACGCCCTGGTTGCCGCCGGGCAGGTCGAAGAGCGATTGCTGCGGCACCGACGGGAACTTCGGCGGGTCCTGGAAGTCGGTGAGCAGCGTCACGTAGCTGTTGGGAATGAGCAGTCGCTCCGGATTGGGGAACTTCAGCCGCATCATGATCGACGCCGTCTCGCGCGACATCTGGTTGTCGTCAAAGTCCCACGCGCCCTCGCGGTCGTAGTCGCTGCCGTCCGGCAGGATGAGCCGCATGCGGAACGGCTTGGCCGAGCCGGAGCGCTGCTCCTGGCGCCAGGCGATGTAGGCGCGGTCGGTGAGCGGGAACGAGACGCGGATCGGGTCGATCTGCACGATCTTCGCGAGCGCGCCCTTCGACGGCGCCACGTAGTCGCCCACGTGCGCGGACGACTTGCCGATCTGGCCCGAGATGGGCGCGACGACGGTGGTCTTCTTGAGGTCGTACTCGGCCACCACCAGGTTCGCCTTCGCCTGCAGCACCGAGGCCTTCGCCTTCTCAGCGGCGGCCTCGGCGTTGTCGCGCTCGAGCTGGGTGATGCCGCGCTCGTCCGCCTTCTGCATGCGCTCGAAGTAGCGCACCGCGCGCCGTGCCTCCGCTTCCGCCGCGGCGAGATCGGCCTTGCGTTGGTTCGCCACCGCCAGATAGCGCTCGTCGTCGATGACATACAGCGTCTGCCCGGCCTTGACGACGTCGCCCTCCTTGAACTTGATCTCCTTCACGTAGCCGTCGATCTGCGGCAGCAGGTCGACCTCCTGCACCGCCTCGGCGTGCGCGACGAACCGCTCCGGGAGGTTGTAGGCGCGCATCTCCGCGTTGGTCACCGCCACCGTGACGCCGCCGCCGGCGGCTGCGGCCATCGCCGCCATCGCCGCGGGATTCCCCGCCTTCGCCTTCGCCGCGCGCATCCACATGCCGCAGCCTATCCAGCCGCCCGCCGCGCAAACCGCCGCGAGCACCAGCGCCCCGATCGTCGAACCGATCGCCGAACCATTGTTCTCGTTCATTTGGATTTTTCCTCCTGCTTGTTTTCAATTGCGATTCTCTTGCCTGAAATGTCGAGCCAGATCGCCTCGTAGGAATTCCTCAGCGCATCCTCGAGGTCGCAGCCGAGGAAATGCTCGAGCCGCATCTGCACGAGACCGTCCCACAGCGCCACCGCCACGGTCGAGATCTGCTCGGCGTCCACCCCCTCGCGCACCCTGCCGCGGCGCACGTCGTTGGCGATTGCCTCGCGGAACGCCTCCTTGGGACCGAACGCCGCGTTGTTCAAGAGGTCCGCCCGTACCTCGGACATGGACTTCTTCTCCCAGCGGATCTGGCACTTCATCAGCCGGAAGAACGCCGCCGCCTTCGGGTCGCCCACAACGATCGCCGCGTTCTTCACCATCATCTCCGCCACCAGCGGAAAGGACAGCTCCCCTTCCGGCATCACGCTCTCGATCTGCCGGCGGAACTTCTCGAGCGCCATCCTCACCAGCTCGATCAGCACCGCCTCCTTCGACTCGAAGTGCCAGTAGATCGCCCCCTTCGTCAGCTTCAGCCGCGCGGCGATGTCGTTGAAGGTGGTGCGGTCGTAGCCGCGGCTGGAAAACAGCGCCAGGGCGCTCGCAAGTATGCGCCGCCTGGTCTTCTCCGCCTCCTCTTTCGTCTTCTTCGACATAGTTGGCGCGTATTATACATACTTTCCGGTATGTATGTCAAGGGGGTGCTTCAAGCTCGTGGTTCGTTGTTCGTGGCTCGCTCAAACTGCCGCGGGGGGTTATGGGTGGGTGCGAGGCGGGAAGAGGTAGGAGCCGGCGACGGTGCGGTGGTAGAGGTCGTGCGCGGTTATCCGCAGCCTGCCGTCCTCCACCCTGCCCTCGATCACCGTCGGGAAGCGGCTCGGATCCTCTGTCACCGTTCCGTCGGCCTTCTTCTGGGGACCGAAATTCGGCCCGCCGCCCACGAAATGCGCCCAGGGACGGTCCTCCGTCGGCGCGTCGTAGCGGTAGCGGTGCTGGTGGGCGCAGATGACCGCCTGCACCCCGTGCTTCGCGAAGAGCGGACCCCAGAGGTCGCGGCAGGTGCGCTGCCAGAGCGCGAAGTCGTGCCAGTACTTGCCGTCGCCGTTCCCCTCCACATCGCCGGGATGGGCGCGCGGGTTGTCGTCGTGGAGCGGAATGTGGCAGAACGCCACCGCGAACGGCGCGGACTTGACGTCCGGCCGCTCCAGCACCTCGGCGAGCCAGTCGCGCTGCGCCACCCGGTAGGGCGCGAAGTTGAAGAGCCCCGCCTGCGACGGACGCGTGTCGAGCTTGTCCTCGCCGGTGTCGAGCCCGATGAGCGCGATGTCGCCGCAGCGCACCGCGAAGTTGCGCCCGAGGTCCCAGAACCGCGGCGGACGCTCCTCCATCTCGCGGAACATCATCGCCCTCTCGAGGTGCCGCGCGGCAAGCCCGCGGTAGTCGTGGTTGCCGGGGACGAACAGGTACGGCTGGCACGCGGCGTAGTCGACCCGGCTGATCTCCGGCGTGTAGAACACCGGCAGCAGCGACTCGAAGGTCTCGTGCGAGTTGCAGGCGTCGCCGTCCCAGACCACGCAGCTCGGCGCGAGCTCCGCGATCTTGTCCACCGCCGGACCGAACGCCTCCGGCCGGCAGTGGGTGTCGTTGACGACGCAGAAGCTCGAAGGCGCCGCTGCGCCCAGCGTGCGGAAAGAGTAGACGCGCGGGTCCTCCTCGCTGCCGACGATCTTCATCGAGTAGCCGTGCTGGTAGTCGATGCGGTCGGCGCCGATGGTGTAGTAGTATGTCTTCGCGGGCTCGAGTCCGGTAAGCCGCACCAGGATGAACTTGTCGTCCATGCCCGTCACCCGGTAGCCGCCGCACTTGACGAGCCGCGCGTCCTTCATGTCCGGCGAGGTGGAGATCTTCACGTATCCGTTCGCCATCGCGGAGACGGCGAAGCCGACCCCCATCGAAGTCTCGGCGGCGTTCTGCAGCACCGGCGGCGAGACGATGAGCTTCGCCGTCGCGGCGCCCTCGGCGGCGGGGACTGTCCCCTTCTCTTCCGCGGCGCCCTCGGCCGCGACTGCGCGGCTGCCCGCGCCGACGATCGCCAGCATCCCGCCGGCCCGGATGAATTCGCGTCTCTTGATATTCATGCCGTGTATTATACCAAATCCGCGGTTCGTGGTGCCTAAGCGGGTGCTTTGCCAGAGTGAACGCAATTTTAAATTTTGTTTAGGTTGTCAAAGGCAGATGTTGGATAGCAGATTGGTTGACCTCCTGTCCCCTACCCTCCCCGGGGAGGGACTTGCGTTTACTTTGTCAAAGCGTCTTCGGGCGGGAGGCCCGCCTCGTCGAACGCGTCGACTCCGCGCGCGGGCCCTTACGGGCGGCTTCGCCGTCACTTCGCGACCTGCCCGCTCAGGAAGCGCTACTACGTCGCGGACGCCGCGCAGGCCAACTACCGCGGCATCCTCAGGGACGCAAGGACCTCGCAGACGTGCACGAGGATATTCAACATGCGCCAGAACGTCGCGGGGCTGGAGTTCTTCATGACGCTCTTCCCCGCCGTCCGCGCCGACAACGGCCCGGAGTTCTCCAACCCGAAGATGATTGACGCGTTCGCCCAGCTTCAGAAACTAAACTTTCGTTTAGTTTTTCAATCGACACGATTCTCTGCGAACCGACACGAGCGCACAGAGACGTCAATTGCCCTGCGCAAGGCGATTCCGCTCATACTGTTCAAGAAGCCTGTCGTATTTCCCGCAATTCAAGTAAAGGATCGTCCGCAGCCTCTCGCGGTCAAAGAGCGGCCCCTTCATTACGACCAGAAGCTTGTCGTAATACTCGTGAAGAGATGCGTCCTCGATGCAGTTCACGCCAGAAGCAAGCGTTTCGTGATATCCACGGGGGACATCGCGCGCGATATGCCCTACCCGCCAATTGTCCGGGGGATAGGCCTTTAGACGCGCCAAAAGCGGATCCTGAAGGGCAATCACGTCCGTAAGGTACATGTCAAGGCCTGAAGCCGCAAAGATGTCCTTGCCGAACAAGACCGCAAGTAGAAACTTTGAGCCCTTGTAGCTCTCCTCCCGCCCGCCAAAGCACAATCCCCTGTCGCCTCTTCCATAAACATCCAATATACGGTCTCTTCTGTAGTCGTCCCGGAACTCCACCCCACCGCCGCCACCCGTGGCAGACTTCCATACAGACTTGAACAACGGAATTTCGCCCCCTTCGGAAAGATAGAAAACCCGCTCATCCAGCACATCGTGCGAGCCCCACCACGCGCCCTCGGCAGATCCACTGCAGTAGTTCCAGATGCATCCGGCAAAGCAAATCACCGTGACGAGCGCTATTAAACATCTATCCCTGCATCCAATTACGCGAGGCAAAATAAAATTCCACCTCTCGCCTCCGACGAGAAACGCGACGACGCATATCAGGAGAAAGAACTGCAGCGTAAGATGCCGCCCCGCCATGAAATCGCCGCCGATCAGGACGACATACAGGCTGTACGCCGCCAAGCCCAAGAGCAGCGGAACCAAGCGGCGATCGCGCATTTCCACGGCAAGACCGACGGCAAACACCGGAACGAAGAACAGCATCGGGTCGATGAGCCACGACGCCGGATAGTACGCCAATCCACGGACCAGATAGCCAATGGCGGGGATTCCAGTATAGAGCTTGGCGTAATAGGTGTTGGGGAACGGGAATCCGTAGTAGACAACGGAAAAGCATGTCCAGGCAGCAAAAGGGGCGAGTCCCGCGGCAGCCATCGCCATGCGCATCGCCCACGACTCCCTTGTCTTCGCCATATAGGACCAGACCGCCATGGGAACAAACACCAGCACGGCATCAGTCCTCGTCATGGCCACCAACGACATCAGCAGGGAGATTGCGAACAAACGGCGCCTCGAAAAGACCCTGCACGAAAAATACAGGCTGAAAAACACCGCCCCAAAGAAGAACAACATTGGGTTCTCCAAGCCAGAGGTGGTGAAACTGAGGAAGCACCGGCTTGCAACCATCACGCCGGACAGGCAGGGCGCTACAAATGGAGTGCGACAAATACGAAAGAACAACGTCCATGCGGCAGCTGTTGAGAAAATCAGCCCTATCAGAAGCGCGCAGACATCGGCACTGTCAGTGAAGAGGAAGACCACAGCCTCGACGAGGGTCAACAGCGGGCATGTCGAGGCAGTTGCACGAAATCCAGTATTGTAGACAAGCCCCTTCCCCTCGACAAGATGCTTCGCCATGACATACGAATGATACGCGTCGTCGCTGTTCCAGCTGTACAGAACCACAGCAGCGGCAAAAAGCAGGAGAGCCGTCAGTCGGGAAAGAAAATCAAACCGGACCTTCATGCAACCCTTTTAGACCCCTATTCCAGCCCCGGGCAAACACAGCCAAGCCGAGCAGCATAAACAGACATTCGTTCTGGAGCATCGAATTCATGGATCCGTCGTGGAACGGATTGGGCAGCTGCAGCGGAGTGAAGACGACGAACCACGCCACCGCCTCCAGCAGCATCACCACCCCGGCGTTCCGCCGCGCAGCCGGCACGTCCACAAGCCAGGCGACGAACGCCGGCGCCAGATACGCCCCGCCGTAGTCGTGGTGGGTCACGAACGCCATCGCCGCGCCGATGAAGAGCAGCCGGCGGTAGCGTCCGACAGGAGCAAGGCTTGCCAGCGCGAGCGCGGCGGCAACAAGACGCGTCGCCAGGGCGAACGCCCCTGCGCACGGCAGCGCCGGCTCCGGCGAGTCGATGACATGGTTCGCGAACGCCACCAGTCCCCAGAGCGGATTGTCCCGCGAATAGAAGTCGGCGTTGGCGCGCGCGTTCGCAATCCAGTGCGGAACCGCGTCGAAGCCGCCGTAGAAGGCGAACGGCACGAAGACGAGGACGACCGCCGCGGCCGCAGCAACCAGGATATCCGTCCACCTCAGGCGCCGCGGAGCGCGGAACACTTCCTCGAGGTAGAGCAGCCCGAAGAGGCACGGCGCGACCTTGAGCGCCGTCGCCGCGCCAAGCGCCAGCGCCGCTACCATGCGCTTCGCCCGGCTCTCCGACTCGTACCAGCAGAGGAACACGCACACGAGCGCGAACGCCCAGCCGGACGGATTGCCGCGCAGCACCGAGCAGATGCAGGCCGGCGACGCGAGGATCGCGAGCGCCGCCGCCGCGCGCGCACGCCAGCCGGGAAGCCGCCGGGCAAGCAGCAGCGCGCCGAGAAGCTGCAGGAGGAAAATCGAGACGACGAGCCGCCGCTCCCCGGCGGCGAGGCTCCACTTCTCGCCGCGGTCGGACGCCAGCGCGCCGACTGCGCAGTAGGCTATCGGCGGATAGCAGGCGTCGCGCGGATAGACCACCGCCTTGGGTTCGTAGGGCCGCTCGCTCTGCATGGTCGGCCTTATGAACATCCGGTAGTCGCAAAGCTCGTCGTAGGGAAAGATGCTCGACTGCCGCGCCGCCGGGAACGCGAGCAGCAGGAAGAACAGCGCGGCAGAGGCGACGAGCGCCAGCGGAACCATCCGCTTGAAGCGCAGCACCCGCGCGGAATCGCTGGACATGACGTTCACTGACAGAACCAGTAGGCGCAGACGATGCGGTCGCCCGCGAGCTCCAGATGCGTCGTGCCTCCGGACACCAGCGCGCCTGGAATCGTCAGCACCGCGTCAGTAAAGCCCTTCTCGGCGAGCGCCGCCTCGAACACTCCGGCGTCCACGCCGTCGACGAGCGCCCGCACCTTGAGCGGTGACGAGAACGCGTAGGTCACCGCCCTCGACCCAAAACCGCCGCGCAGAGTCGCCTTGTGGGACGGCCATAGGCGCATGACCACCGCCAGGTCGCGCCCTGGCGATGTCTTCACCTCCATCGCGTCCCCGCCCACGACGAGCCGCGCCGCCTCGATCATCTTCACGCCGCCGTTCTCGCCCCAGACGACGAACGGCGGCAGCGGCGGCTGGTCGAACCGCGGCAGCACCTCGTAGCCATGCGCGCGCTCGGCGCGCTCGTAGCCGACGTCGACGCCGTCGACTACAGTCATCCCCGCCGGCTTCGCCTTCGGCTCCTTAGCCGCCGCGTCGAAACTCGTCCAGTCCATCTCCCTCAGCTCGTAGCCGAACGGGCCGACCAGCACCTGCGAGCAGTACGCGTCCAGCGGATTGAACTGAAGCGCCGCGTGGTCGACGGCAGGGTTGCAGAAGAGGTAGCGGAACCTGGAGTCCGGCTCGTGCTTGAGGATCTCGTAGACGGCGGACGGCGGCTCGTCGACCGTGAACTCGGGCGAGTAGATGCCGCCGAGATGGGCCATGCGCCGCCCGTCCATCTCGTAGACGATGCCGCAGTCCCCCCACGAGCCGACCGACTCGCCCTTCTCCATCGTCCGCCCGCATTCCGCCGCAAAGGCGCGCTGGAGGTCCGACTCGAAGCTCGTCATGTGGAGCATGCACGCGAAGACCGGCGCCGTGCCCACGGCGAAGAGGCAGACGAGGACGCCGGGGAGCCGCGCCGCCGCGCTGCCCGCGAACCGCTCGGCGAGCCAGCCCGCGCCCTCGGCGACGAAGACGGCGACCGTCGGCAGCGTCCAGCCGATGTAGCGGTCGACGTTGGTGTTCTGCCACCCGCTCTGGGCGACGGTAAGGATCCCGCCGCCGACCGCGAGCAGCCATGCGAACGAGCGCCAGCCCTCGCGGCGCCAGTCGCGGGCGAACACCGCACACCACATGAGCGCCGCGCCAAGCAGCGGGATGGTGTAGAAGTCGCGCGGCGATCCGTCCGGCAGCCCCAGCAGAATCCCCTTGGCGAGCTTAAGGCAGTCGATGGTCGTCGCGAACACGGCGTTCGCGAACGGCAGCGTCTTGAAATAGCCCTTGTGGGCGAGCGAGGCGAACTGGAGCTGGCCGGAGACGGCCAGGTTAAGCGCGAACACTCCGGCGGAGCTCAGGAGCGCCAGCGCGGCGATCACGAAGTCGGAGCGCGCGGCGCCGTCGACATCGCCGCGTATCCGGCGCAGCAGCGGGCGCGCGCCGAGCGCCAGGGCAAAGGCGATCGCGCACACCATGCCTTCCGGACGCACCCACGGCGCGATGACGAGCACCGGGCCGTAGAGCGCGCGCTTTTCCAGCGCCAGGCCCGCGGCAAAAAGCCCCGACACCGCGAGCCAGATGCCAATGTCGCTCTGGGCGAAGGCGCTGTAGGCGGTCTGACCGAGGAAGGCGACCGAAAGCGCCGCGACGACCCGGGGAAACGCGCCCTTCAGCCGGCGGTCGATCGCCAGTGCCCAGCCGAGAAGGAAAACGAGGTAGAACAATCCGTTCAGGAAGAAGCCGGCGCGGATGAGGGAGTCGCCGCGGCAGCCGAGCAGATATGGAACCGCCAGCACGAACGGATAGAGGTGGGAGGTGGTGCCGGTGGAGACGGCGGTGCCGGGCGAGAAGGAAAGCGGATAACCTTCCGCCACCCGGTGCGCCGCCTGGCAGTAGAGGAGGGAGTCGGGCTGGGGAATCGCCATGCCGCCGTCGGACCTGACCATCGCACCGGCAAGATAGTACGCCGCCATCTGCAGAATGCCGATCGCCAGCATCAGCTTGACGAGCGTCCCGCGACTCACCACCGTCTTCATCCAGCTCCTCCCCGCATCAAAAAGAAAGCGGGCGGATGCAGGAAAAGCATACCGCCCGGTTTGACCATCTCAGGATGGCATTGTGCGCTTAGCTCGCGGTCGGCAGAGCGTGCGGATAGTCGGAGCTGCCAGCGGAGCAGGTCGGGTTCGACGTATCGTCCGCCGGAAGCGTATAGCTGACCGAGCCAGCCGAGGGGCAAGTCGGCGAAACCTTGATGTACTTGTCGGAGCCGACGATGTCCGTCCAGCCCGGAGTGGCGACGCCGGACATCTTGGCCTGCTCGACCGCGGCCTGAATCTGCTTCAGGTTGCTAATGCAGGCGTTCATCTGGGACGTCTTGCGATAGCGCACGAAGTTCGGGATCGCAACAGCGGCCAGAATGGCGATGATGGCGACCACGATCATGATTTCTACGAGGGTAAAACCCTTCATTGCCTTTTTCATGGTTGTGTTCCTTTTTTTTGTTTGTTTTTATTTACCGCCGACACCGTGCCGACAGCAAAATCGTTTTAGCATAAGCCGTGCCAAGCGCCTTTTCCCCCCTTAAGCGCCCCTTCAACCCGCCGAATCTTTCTCAATTCTGCGAATGTCGCTTGGCATTTTCTCGCTTTTGCGAAATCCATCTTGGTGGTTGTCCAATCTTGAGAAATAGCGTTATTCGTCAGAAAGCTTGCGGTAAAGCGTGGAAAGATTCACTTTCAGCGTTTCCGCTGCCTTTTCCTTGTCGCCGCCGACAGAACTGAGGATCTGTCCGATGTATTCGCGTTCCTTCTGCTTGAGGAAGGACTTGAGCGAGGCGCTCTGGTTAGAGGCGATGGGCGCGTCGGCGGCGTCCTTGTTCTCGGTAATCCTGGTCGGCAGGTCGCCGGGCGTGATCTCGCCGCCGCGCATGAAGGTGAGCGCGTGCTTGACGGCGTTCTCGAGCTCGCGCACGTTCCCGGGCCAGCTGTAGGCGAGGAGCGCCTTCGCCGCGGCGTCGCTCACGGTCGGCTGGGTGGCGCCGGACGGGGTCTCGCCGGCGATGAAGTGCCGGACGAGCGGCATGATGTCCTCGGGACGCTCGCGGAGCGGCGGGATGTCGATGGTGATGACGGCGAAGCGGTAGAAGAGGTCGCTGCGGAAAGTGCCCTTCACCACCGCCTCCTCGAGGTTCGAGTTGGACGCGGCGATGACGCGCACGTCGACGGGGATCGCCTTGGTGCCGCCGACGCGGCGGATCTCCTTCTCCTGCAGCGCGCGCAGCAGCTTCCCCTGCAGGATGAGCGGCATCGACGCGATCTCGTCGAGGAACAGCGTACCGCCGGAGGCCGCCTCGAAGAGGCCTTCCTTGTCCGCCACCGCGCCGGTGAACGCGCCCTTGACGTGGCCGAACATCTCGCTTTCGAGCAGCTCGCCTGGAATCGCCGCGCAGTTCACCGCCACCCACGGGCGCTTGGCGCGGGTGGAGGAGAGGTGGATCGCGCGCGCGACCACTTCCTTGCCGGTGCCGCTCTCGCCGTTGATGAGCACGGTCGCCGCGGTCGGCGCCACCTTCTGGATGGTCTCGCAGACCTCCTTCATAGCGGGCGAGTTGGCGATGAAGTTCTCGAAGCGGTAGCGGAGCGGGCCGGAGTCGGTCGCCACCGCGGCGGAGCGGCGGATCTTCTCCTCGGCGCGCTTAAGGCACGCGAGCATGTCCTCCACCTTGAACGGCTTGGTGAGGTAGTCGAAGATGCCACTCTTCATCGCGTCGATCGCGGTCTCCACGCTCGCGTAGGCAGTGAGCAGGATGACGGGGATGTCGGGGCTCGCCGCGCGCACCTCGCGGAAGAGCGCCATGCCGTCCATCGGCTGCATCCTGAGGTCGGTGACGACGATGTCGACGCCGCCGGCCTTGACTATCTCCAGCGCCGCGGCGCCGTCCTTGGCGGTCTCGACTTCGTACCCGTTCGCCTTCAGCAGCCCCTTCATGAGCAGCAGAATGCGCGGTTCGTCGTCGACTATGAGTATCCTGGACATGGCTTTGGGTTTGTATTATACCATAAATTTGGCTGTTCGGGGGAATGCAACACCAAGGTCTAATAAAAAACCATCCTTGATTTTGCGACCAGCGCCTTGACAAGTCGAGGCGGATTACAGTATAATATTCGTGTTTTTTAAAACGAATACTGGATCCGTTTTCATTCTATAAAAAACGAACTGGAGGTTGTACAGTGACAGACGAAGACATAAAGATGCTGACCGAGGCGTCCGACCGCCTTATCTCAAGAGTGCCTATGCAATTTCGAAGATACTTGGCACCGGATATCGACTGGAACGAAAAGATGCTCTGCATAAAGGGGCCGAAAGGTACTGGCAAGACTACCATGATTCTCCAGCATATCAAGGAGACGTTCGGTTCGGAGAGCGACAAGGCGATCTACTTCGCGCTTGACCATGTCCTCTTTTCCGACAACAGACCGATTGACGCGATCGAGTATTTCTACACGCACGGATACACCCACCTCTTCATAGACGAAGTCCATCACATAAGCGACTGGTCCAGATTGATGAAGACGGCCGCGGACTTCTATCCCGACCTCCACATCGCCTACAGCGGGTCGTCGATTCTGAAACTGAGCTCCGGGCAGGCCGACTTGTCGCGACGGCAAACCGTCTACAACCTGAAGGGAATGTCGTTTCGGGAGTTTCTTGCCTACGAGGGCGTAGCAGACATCAAGCCGATTCCGATTGGACACTTGCTGTCAAAACACCGACGCATCGCCGGCGACATTTGCCGAAACATCAAGATTCTGCCGCTGTTCAGCCGCTACCTGAAAGAGGGCTACTACCCGTTCTACAAGGATGCTGACGCCACAGGACATTTCTCGGAAAAACTCGTCGAGACCGTCAATTCGGTCCTCAATGTCGATCTGCCTGCCGTTGAAGGCATCACGCCACCCACTGTCCGCAAAGCGCGAAAAATGCTGATGGTGCTTGCCCGAAGCTGCCCCCAGCAGCCCAACATGTCCGCCCTGTACAGAGAACTGGAAACGGAAAGGAACATGGGCATCCGGCTGCTTGAAGCGCTTGAGCGCGCCGAGCTGTTCGCGGGAATAGACCAGGGGCCAGGCAAGTTGAAACACCTCTCGCGTCCGGAAAAGATATTCCTCGGCGACACGAACCTGATGAACGCGCTTGTTCCGAATCCTGATGTCGGCGCCATTCGCGAGACGTTCTTCGCGAACCAGCTGCGCGCGGCAGGGCACGACGTCAAATCTCCCGAGAAAGGCGACTTCGTCATTGACGGCAAGCATCTGTTCGAAGTGGGCGGATCAGGAAAGAAGTTCATCCAGATAAAGGACCTGCCGGATTCCTATGTCGTTTCCGACGGAATGGAAACCGGTCTTGGCAACAAGATTCCGCTCTGGCTTTTCGGTCTTCTCTACTAACCCGACTACTTTCCAAGAAATAACGGCGATCCGCCGAGACTGCGCAGCGGCTGCGTCAGCGCACGATATAGATGAAGCCGCTGACCCAGTCGTCCTTCAGCTCCGGGCCGGCGAGGAAGCCGCCTTCGGCGCTGCCGCTGTTGACAAGGAACTGCTTGCCGACGACATCGTAAAGGCCAAGAACACCGTCGCTCTCCCGCCGGCAAGGGATGAACTCATGAGTTTTCTCGCCGCTCTCGTAAACCACCACGTCGGCGATTCGCGCCGGATTGGCGGAGCTGTTTGCGGGGTTATTGCTCATGCGACCAAAGATGCGAAGCGTGCTCTCCGTCGGCAAGGTGCCGGAAGTCCCAAGCGTGTATGTCGTGCCGTCGTTGACTGAAAGCGTTTTGTTGGCGGCATCCATCGTCAACTTGTTCCAGCCGGAGTCGACCAGCAAACTTGGAGTTGCGTTCTGGGTCTCGTTTCCGCCCACGCCTCCGGCGAGGTAATGTTTGGACGAAATCCACTTGGCCCCAAGGTGGAAACGACGCCATTGGGGAGTATCGAGGATGCCGACAAGATATGTGTTGGCATTTGCAGTCGTCTGCGCCAGAGCCGTTATGCGCGTGTTCGCGGTGGGATGGATATCCGTATCGACGTAATGCACCGTCCCCGTTGCCTCAAGGTAAAGGAACCGCCGGAACCCCTTGGGCAGCTTCGCCTGCGGCACTATTAGAAAAGTCGCCGAGCCCGTCATGGCCGTGGCATAGTCGCCTGCGCCGGAGACCGTGCACGTCCCTTCGCCGAAGCGCGTGTTGTTCGCCCAGGCGACGGTGTAGTCAACGTCCTTCGTCAATGTCCTGCCAGTATTGTCTTTGACAACCGGCAACGGATAATATGCCTCTACGGGCGAGTCGATGGACTGGAGCGAATCGGGAATTGCCTTGGCAATCATAAGAAACTTCATGGCCGGTCCAGCCGCGAATTCACCAGATCCACCATTCTCGTAGAACTTCGGCTCGCAGTAGTCGTAAAACCCGAGGACGCCATCGGACTTTCGGCGCACAGGAACCATGTTGCGCACGAGGTTCCCTCCCTTCCAGATGCATGTCTGCCCGACGCGGAAGTTTCCGCATGAAAACGTGCCGCCAGTATTCCGGCCGAAAAGGCCAATCGTGCTGTGGCCGCTTTCCGTGAAGGCCGAGCCGGCGGAAGTGGCGTCAAGCGTCAGATCAACCCAACCGTCTGAACCGGCGCTTATGCCTCCTGGATTCCCTCCGATTCCAACCCCTGCGATATACTCGAGAGTGGCGACACCTCCTCTGCATCCCCAGTGGAAGCGGTGGTTTGCGCCGGAAACATTGTCAAGCGCCCCCATCTGCATTTGCGCGCCGGCGAAATCGACGACGCAGAAGCGCTGCGTAAGCTTCGTGTCGTTCGCATACACGACGCCGGTGTCGATGTACTGCGTCCCGGAGGACTCCAGGTATTCCAGGATATCGTACCCCGGAACTGGGGTAATGGACGCGCTGCCAGACAGCGCGGTGCTGGCAGACAGAACCGCCGCGGCCGCAACCAATTTCGCCGCAGACTTCTTGACTATTGAACCATTCACTGCATTTTCCTCCTTGTTAGTGTTAAAATTATCAGTTACCTCGGCAACAACCTGGGGACTGTCCCCATCTGCTCCCGTTGTTTGCGATTCTTGATTAGCGGATAATCCTGTCAAAGCCCCCTCTGTGTCCTCTGTGCTCTTTGTGTTAAAAACAACCACATCTTCTGCCGCAGGCTCTGCCGCGACGAATGGCGAGGGCGCAAGCCCGACGGCGACCGCCGCGGCGTAGACGAGCGATCCACCGAAGAGTACCGCGGCAATTGCAAGCGCGGCGCGGCCCATCATCTTGCCAAGCCGCTTGGCCAGCACCTTGCGGGCGTAGTACAGGTTGCTCCGCACCGAATCCGGCGAACGGCGGATGATTTCCGCGATCTGGCGGATGGGAAGCGACTCGAAATAGCGAAGCATGATGATCGAGCGCACGTCAGGGGGCAGGCGGGCGATGGCGCTGCGGACCAGTTCCGCGTCGGAATGGGCGAGAATCGCCTCGTCGGTCGAGTTGTCGACCGGCCCAAGCTCGGCCAGTCGCTCGGCGTCGGTCTGGTCGACGTAGACCGTGCAGGCGCGCGCCTTGCCGCGGATGGAGTTCTGATAGTGGTTGCGGACGGCGGCACGGAGCCAGGCGCCGGTCTTGTCCTCGGACGGCAGTTCGTCCTCCGGCTTCGCAAGATACGTCTCGACGGCCTTCATCGCGAGGTCTTCCGCAGTCTGGTCGTCGCCGCAGAGCCGCTTCGCCTCGGCGAGCAGCATGGAATAGTACCCGCGCATGAGACGCAGCGCCTCACGCTCGATGTCATTCCTCACTTCTCTGATAAATCCCATGCCCTTAACATGTTAGTGTCAGGCAAACGGCAAAATGTGAGAAAAAATTTTCGCGGCAGGTACACCGCGTCAGCAGTTGCCGGGGAGAACGTGGGGCAGAACGCCGCTGGCGCGGGAAACGAGGCGTCGGATCGTGGCGACCGGGGTGGGCTCGGCGTCTGTCATCTGGAAGCGCGGGAAGAAGCGCGTGACGTGGAGCGGAATCTCCAGCGAGACGGATGCAATGCGCGCGGCGATGGCGTCGATCGCCTCGTCCGAATCGTTGCGCCCGGGGATGACAAGCGTCGTGACCTCGACATGGCATCCGGCGCGATGCAGCGTCTCGACCGTGCGGCAGACGGCGTCATAGCTGCCGCCGACCCAGTCGTAGAACTCCTGGGACGGCCCCTTCAAGTCGATGTTCGCGGCGTCGATCAGCGGCGCAAGCTCCTCGATGACCGCCTCCTCGGCGCAGCCATTGGAAACGAGCGCGTTGCACATTCCGCGCCGCCGTATCTCCACCGCGCAGTCGCGCACGAACTCCCATCCGACAAGCGGCTCGTTGTAGGTGTAGGCAAGTCCGATATTGCCGCGCTCGCGCTTAAGCCGCTCGGCGAGGTCGGCAAGCTCGACCGGCGTAGTCGCCTGGTATTCCGCGGCAGATTCGCCGCGTTGGGAAATCGAGTCGTTCTGGCAGAACGGACAGCGCAGGTTGCATCCATAGCTGCCGACGGAGAGAATGCACGACCCCGGACGAAAGAACGCAATCGGCTTCTTCTCAATCGGATCGAGCGCAAGCGAGGTGATGCGTCCGTAGTTCCCCGCCACTACGCGTCCGCCCTCGGCCCTGCGTGCGCGGCAGAACCCGGTCTCTCCCTCGTTCAGCCGGCAGTGCCGCGGACAGACGGGACAGACCGCGGCGTCTGACTTACTCATGAAACACCTCGGCCTGGAAGGTCTCGAACTTCGCGCCGTCGCGCCAGGCGTCGGAGGGGAGCCCCGCCTTCTGCGCGAGATGGGAAAGCGTCGTCGGCAAATCCCAGCCCTGCTCCGGCGCAACTTGCGGAAGGAACACGGCGAACGCACCGCCCTTTTCGAGCGTCATTCCGTCGCGTCCCAAAACGATGTCGCGCCACGACCCGACCGGCTTCGGCGGCGTCAGGGCGGAGACCTCGACGCGCAGGTTCGCAAGCTCGCGCTCCGTCACCGGCATGAAGCGCGGATCGTGCAGCGCGGAATCAACCGCGCGCGCCGCCACCGCGTCGACGAGCGGACGCATCGGCAGAATCTCGCCGATGCAGCCGCGCAGCGCGCCGGTAGTCCTGTCGTTGAGCGTGACGAACGCGCCCATTTTCGCCCGGACGCTCTCGGGCGCGTCCTTCTGCACGGCGGCCAGCCAGCCGTCCCGGCCGCGCAGGACGCTCTTCCCGGACGAGCGTACCGCACGCTCCATCGACTCGCGCGCGACACGCAGAAGGAACGCGCGCGCCTCCGCGTCCAGAACCCGCGCCTCCTCGCCGCGCCACGCTGCGCGCCCCGCCACCGCCGCATAGCAGACGAAGCGCCGGAAATCCTCGTCCGCGTCGCCGGACGTCTCGTAGTGCACGCGGGAAAGCGACGTCCCCTTCGGAAGCGCGCGCAGCGCGAGCTCGATCGGGACGCGTCCGCAGATCGTCGCGCCCGTGTCGCGCACGTTCGCGGCGAAGGCGTCGGCATCGCCCTTCTCGACGAATGCAAGCGCCTCCGCGTCGACCGCCGCCACGCGATCGCGCACGCCGCGTCCGCCTTTGGTTCCGTAGGGCGCGTACGAGAAGTCGTCGCCGTAGTGCGTGAAGTCGGACGAGACGACGAGAAGCGTGTCCGCGTCCATCATGCGCGAAAGCGCGCGCGCGCACATCGCCATCTGGTCGGCGCCCAAAGAACCGGCGACAAGCGGGACGATCGAGAATCCGCCGCCGAGCGCGAGCTGGAGAAGCGGATACTCGATCTGCGTCGCGTGCTCAGCGAGATGCACCTTGCTGTTTTTCACGACCGGCGCGACGAGCGCAAGCCGGTCGACGAACTCGTTGTCGATGCGGATTTCGCCGAGCGGAGTCGAGACCGCATCGGCCTCTGGCGCGACGAGCCGGTTCTCGATCCATGCGCGGTGGCTCGGCGCGAGAAGGACGACGCGCTGGAATTTCGCGCCCTTCACGAGCCGGACGGCGCGCCAGGCCGTCCTGCCGGAATACGCCCAGCCTGCGTGCGGCAGCACGAGGACGTTCGGCGCGGAGACGCGCGACGCATCCGCGGCGGAGCTCCGCTCCCATTCCCCGGCCATTTCGCGAATGCCATCCGCCGTTCCCGGATACCAGGAACCCGCTATGGTGCTTTCAATCGTCATCTCTCCGCCTCCCCTTTAGCACACATGGTACCGCTCGTTTTCACTGCCGCGTATTATACCAAATCTGCCGCGCAAACTGCCGCGCAACTTGCCGCTATTTGGCTGGCTGGGGGTGGAGGAAGAGGTGGCTGCGGTCGGCGGCGGCGTTGCGCAGGTCGAGGTAGACGATGGCCGGTTCATTCTTGGTGCCGGGCGGGCAGACATCGATCGTGAGGAGATTCTGGCCGTCGGGCGCCATGGCGTCCCTGAACCGCTCCAGCCATTTCTCCTTGAGCCCTTCCGCCGTCTCGCCCGGCCGATGTCGAAGGACGAAGCGCGCCTCCGCGCCGAATACGACCTCACCCTCCGCAGGATCACCCTGCGCCTCCGCGCCGAGAAGGAGGCAAAACAAGGACGGTGGACTATACGCCAAATTTATACCTAATGAAGCCTATGACCACGACACCGACAACAATCGCGCCGATTCGGAGAACCCAATCGGCAGTGTCCCATTCTTCGTGCATGGCGTTTTCAATGGCTTCTTTTGGCGTCATGAACCGAATTGTATCAAAAGGGGGCATCTGATGTCAAGCCGCAGCATCGACATTAGAATTCAAAATAGTAGCACTACCCGAGCGCTGTGCGCCCATTCTCCCGCTCGATCCATGCCATGAGAAAGTCGACGATCCCCCGCTGTCGCTCGGCGGGGATCGGGACCCCGAGCGGCACCTTCCACCACTTGGCGAGGCAGTCGCGGCAGCAGCACGCGCAGGCGTGCTGCGCCTTGAACACGGGATGCCCGCGCATCGGCGTCTGCTTCCCGTCGTTCGGCGGGTTAGCGGGAGCGAGTCGTGTTCGGATGAAGTCCTCGCAATGGGAGCGTATCGTCTCCATCCCCTTCTCTGCTATGTACTTCCTGTCCGCAGACGAGAGGTGGAAGCGACTGCGAAAATTCGACTTCGACAACCGCGTGAAAGCCGCATCATAGCGGTCTATCA
>CACXRO010000034.1 GCA_902770045.1 uncultured bacterium | reverse complement strand
AGTTGTCATACCCGTTCCCATTCCGAACACGGCAGTCAAGGGCTCCATCGCCGAGGGTAGTGTGGGACCCGCCCATGCGAGAGTAGGACGCCGCCGGCTCTTTTTTTGTCTTTGCGCTGTCAGCCTAGATGCCTAGAAACCTAGATGTCTAGCAATCTAGGATTGCTGGCGACGAGACCGAGCACCAGCTCCCCCGCGCCGCCGCGCCCTCACATTTTTGCTATAATACACAGCAATGAGAAGCAGCAGTTTAATTCACTTGATTGGCGTTGGCGGGGTCGGCATGGCCGCGCTCGCCGTGCTGCTCCGTCGCCGCGGCTTCGAAGTGAGCGGCTGCGACTGTTCGCTCTCGGCGCGCACGCGCTGGCTGGAGGGCGAAGGCGTGAAGGTTGCCTGTGGACACGACCCCGCCCACGCCGCCGCCGCGGACTCGGCCGTGGTCACCCCCGCCGTGCCTGCGGACCATCCCGAAGTCGCGGCATTCGCCGGACGCATCCGCTCCCGCGGCGAAGTGCTGGCCGAGATCGTCTCGTCCGCGTCCGACTCCATCGCCGTCTGCGGCTCCCACGGCAAGACCACCACCGCTACCTGGACCGCCCGCCTGCTTGCCGCGCTCGGCGAGCCGGTGGAATGGGCGATCGGCGGCGAGACCGGCGCGTTCCCGGTCGCCGGATTCTCGCCCGGACGCGGCGCATTCGCCGGGAAAGAGGCGGTTCTCGTCGTCGAGGCAGACGAATCGGACGGCACCCTCGCGCTCTACCGCGCGAAGACTTTGGTCGTCACCTGCTGCGACTTCGACCACCCCGACCACTTCCCGAGCCGCGCCGCCTATCTCGCCTGCTTCGACACCGCTCGCCGCGCTGCGCAGGATGTCGTCGAGTCAGAGGCGCTTGCCGACGACCCCGCTCTCGCTCCCGTCCTCGCCCCGCTCGCGCCCCACAACCGCCGCAACGCCCGCGCCGCCGCCGAGGTCGCGCTCCGCCGCGGACACTCTGTCTCCGCTGTCGCCGCTGCGCTGGCGGACGTCGTCGCGGAGCTTCCCGACCGCCGCTTCCAAAAGGTCGCCGAGGGCGTCTGGACCGACTACGCACACCATCCCGCCGAAATCGCCTGCGCCGTCGCGATGGCGCGCGCCGCCGCGAAGGGTAGGTTGCGCGTCCTCTTCCAACCCCACCGCCATTCGCGCACCCGGACCTTTGCGAAGGAGTTTCCCGCCGCGTTCGCGGGGGCGGACGAAGTGGTGCTCTGTCCCGTCTACGCCGCCTTCGAGCAGCCGGTGGAGGGCGGGGACATCGCCGACCTCTACCGCGAGTTCCGCGCCGCCGGAAAGGTGAAGTGCCTCCTCGCGCAGTCCTGCGCCGAGGCTTGGGAGCACGCCTACTCCTCCGCCGCGCCCGGCGACGTGACGCTGCTGCTCGGCGCCGGCGACATCGTCGACCTCGTCGACCGCGTGCGGCGCGACGTCGCCGCCGGCGTTCCGCTGCCGCGGCGGCGCGTCGTCGTCGGCGCGATGACCAACACCTGGCGGAGCGACCTCACCCTGCCGATCGACTACGTCCGCGCGGAAGGTCCAGCCGGCCGACCCGGCGCGGAGATTGTCGCCGCGCGTTCGCGGCTCTGTCCCTGGATGGCCGGCATCCCCGGCACCGTCGGCGGCTGGGTGAAGATGAACGCGGGCGCGTTCGGCCACTCCATCTCCGAAGTCGTCGACGCGGTGAAGGTGTCGGGACGCTGGATTCCCGCCTCGGAGTGTGGCTTCGGCTACCGCACGAGCGCCATCGACGGCGTGATCGAGGACGTGCGCTGGAAGGACGATCCGCCAGCCGACGCCGAGGTGGAGACGCCCGAGTCGTATCTCTCCCGGCGCGTGCGCTTCCCCGCTGGCACCTACGGCAGCTTCTTCAAGAACCCGCCCGGCGACTTCGCCGGACGTCTCCTCGAGGCCGCGGGCGCGAAGGGGATGCGGGTCGGCGGCGCGTACGTCTGGGACGGCCACGCCAACGTCATCGTGCGCGGCGAAGGGGCGACCGCGTCGGACGTCCTCGCGCTCGCGCGGCTCATGCGCAGCCTCGTCTTCTTCCGCTTCGGCGTCTCGCTCGAGCCCGAGGTGCGCGGCATCGACTTCGACCGGCGATGATCGGGCTCGTTGACGTCAACAACTGCTTCGTGAGCTGCGAGCGCGTGTTCGACCGCAGCCTCGTCGGGCGTCCGGTGGCCGTCCTCTCCAACAACGACGGCTGCTGCGTCGCGCGGTCCAACGAGTTCAAGGCGCTCGGCATCGCGATGGGCACGCCGTACTTCCAGCTCAAGGACCGCGAGGCGTCCGGCGAGCTCGTCTTCCGCTCCTCCAACTACGAGCTCTACGGCGACATGTCGCGGCGGTTCATCTCGGTCCTGCGCGACGAGGCGCTGGAGGTGGAGCAGTACTCGATCGACGAGGCGTTCATCCGCCCGCCGCACCTCGCCGACGGCGACTTCGCCGCGTTCGGGCGGCGCCTGCGCGCCAAGGTGCTCCGGTGGACCGGGCTTCCCTGCGGCATCGGCTTCGCGCCCACGAAGACGCTGGCGAAGATCGCCAACGAGAAGGCGAAGAAGATGCCGGACGGCGTCTGGCAGCTGCCGGACGACCCGACTGAAACTCTCGCGTCGCTCGCCGCCGACGACGTCTGGGGCGTGGGGCGCCACCTCGTGCTCCGGCTCCGCGCGGAGCAGATCTTCACCGCCAGGGACCTGCGGGACGCGCCGGACGACCTGCTGCGCGCCGTCGGCGGAGTCACGCTCCTGCGCACGGCGATGGAGCTCCGCGGCGAAAACTGCCTCGACGAGCGCGACTACGACGCCGACCCGGAGAGCATCACCTGCTCGCGCTCGTTCGGCGAGTGGGTGACGACGAAGGAGGGAATCGTCGAGTCGGTGGCGTCCTTTGCCGCGCAGGCGGCGGAGAAGCTGCGCCGCCACGCGATGCTCGCCTCCGGCTGCAACGTCTTCGCCCAGGTGCACCGCACCGGCGGCGGCGGGGAGTTCGTGGAGCGGACGGCTGTGTTCCCCTCGCCTACCGACGCCACCAACGAGATCATCGCGGCAGTTCGTCCGGCGGCCGAGGCTCTGTTCGTGCCTGGCCTCGGCTACCGCAAGACCGGGGTGGTGTTCTTCGGGCTCGAGAAGGCCGGCACGGCGCGCCAGCTCGACCTCTTCACCACGGTCGCGGCGGCGGAGTCCTCGCCGCTCTACCGCGCGGTCGACCTCCTCAACGCGAAGTACGGCGCGGGAAAGGTGTTCTCCGCGTCCGAGGGCGTGGGCGCGAAGTCGTGGGCGGCGAAGCGCTTCAAGCTCTCCCGCCGCGCCACCACCCGCTGGGACGAGCTGCCGGTGGTCCACTGACGAGCCACGAATATGGTATAATACGCCCATGACCGCAGCTAAACTGATTATCGACAAGAAGCGCGAGGGGCGCGCGCTCGGTTCCGCCGAGATACGCGACTTCGTCAACGGCTTCACCGCCGGCGAGATACCCGACTGCCAGATGAGCGCGCTTGCCATGGCCATCTGCTGCCGCGGCATGACGGTACGCGAGACCGCCGACCTCACCGACGTGATGATGCGCTCCGGCGCGTCGATCGACTGGAAGGGCGTCGTCGACCGGCCAGTCGCCGACAAGCACTCGACCGGCGGCGTCGGCGACAAGCTCTCGTTCGTCATCCAGCCGCTCGCCGCCGCCTGCGGACTTGCCGTTCCCTCGCTCGTTGGCCGCGGCCTCGGGCTAACCGGCGGCACCGCCGACAAGCTCGAGTCCATCCCCGGCTACAAGGTCTCGCTTTCCATCGACGAGCTCAAGCGCGTCGTCGCCGACACCGGCCTTGCGATGGCGACGCAGACGGCCGAGATTGCCCCGGCCGACCGCAAGCTCTACGCGCTCCGCGACGTCACCGGCACCGTCGCCTCGATTCCGCTCATCACCGCCTCCATCCTCTCCAAGAAGCTCGCCGAGGGCGCCGAGACGATCGTCTTCGACGTCAAGTGCGGCCGCGGCGCCTTCATGAAGGACCAGGCCGAGGCACATGCCCTCGCCGAAAGCCTTGTCTCCGGCGTCCGCGCCGCCGGCCGCCGCGCCGCCGCGCTGGTGACCGACATGGACGCCCCGCTCGGCTTCGCCGTCGGCAACGCCTGCGAGGTCGAGGAGGCGCTCGCGATGCTTTCGCCCGGCGCGGAGTCGGGTCCGCTCGCCGGCATCGTCGGCCTCTCCGTCGAATTTGCCGCGCTGATGGTGTCGCTCGCCCGCGGCGTTCCGCTCGACGACGCCCGCGCCGAGTGCCGCGCGCGGCTGGGCGACGGCTCCGCGCTCGCCAAGTTCCGCGAGATGGTCGCCGCGCAGGGCGGCGACCTCGACGCCTTCGCGCGGCTCGTCGCGCGCCCGAAGGTCAAGTACCGCATCCAGTCCATGCGCTCGGGCTACGTCGAGTCGATCGACGCCGAGCGCGTCGCCCGCGTCGCGCTTTCGCTCGGCGCCGGGCGCTGGCAGCCGGGCGACCGCATCGACCACCTCGCCGGCGTGCGCCTCGCGGTCGGGCGCGGCGACAAGGTGTCCATCGGCTCGCCGCTCGCGACGCTCGAGAACAGCTCCGACCCCGACGCGCTCGAGCGCGCCGCCGCCGAGCTCCTCAAGGCATTCACCGTCTCGCCGACGCCGCCGGAGGCGAAGCCGCTCGTCATCGAGCGCATCGGCTGACAACGACATCTTGGAGGTCACGGAACATGGTCGACTACACCGAGCTCAGGAAGAAGTTCAAGGCGAAGAACCCGCAGCTGGACGAAAAGCGCCGCAAGAAGCAGCTGGCGATCAAGAAGATCGCGCGCGAGTACGAGGCGAAGAAGGCGGAGATCGCCGGCGGCGCTCCGGACCTGAAGAAGGGGCCGCTCTTCTACGGCATGGTGGTGCTCGTCCTCGTCGTGGCCGGCTCGCTGGTCGTCCCCGCCATCATGCGCGGCGACCTGACCCTCGGTAAGAAGCGCATCGAGCGCAACGAGCTCAACGCCCGCAAGTCGATGGACGCCCTGTCGGTGGCGCTGGGACGCTACAAGTTTCACGTCGGCGAGTATCCGTCGGCCGAGGAGGGGCTCGCCCCGCTCGCCTACCGGAAGCCGAAGGAGATAATGACGGTGCGGCGGCAGCATCCCGGCTGGGACGGCCCCTACATCAACCACGTGGTCAAGGATCCGTGGGGCAACGACTACTTCTACGAGCCGCGTCCGGAAGGAGGCAATCCAATCCTCTACTCCAAGGGCCCTGACGGCCGCGCCGGCACCGACGACGATGTCCTCCCGGACCAGCTCAGCTTCGACGAGCCGTTCCGCGACACCTCCTGGACCAACCACTGGGCGCCGTGCGAGCTGCGCGGCGTGGTGGTCGCGCCCGACGAGGCCACCAAGCTCCGCGTCCAGGAGCAGATGAAGGAATACGAGTGATTGCAAGGGAATCGTTCTGCGCGTTGATCGCCGCGCTGGCGCTTGCCGCCGCGGCGGCCGGCGACTTCGACCCGCGCGACTACGGCGCGAAGGGCGACGGCCGCACCTTCGACACCGCCGCGGTGCAGCGGGCTATCGACGAGTGCGCCGAGGCCGGCGGCGGGCGCGTGGTCGTGGACGGCGGAACCTACCTCGTCAAGCCCATCCGGCTCCGGAGCGGCGTCGAGCTGCATCTCGCGTCCGGCGGCCGCATCCTCGGCTCCGGCGACTGGCGCGACTACCCCAACCGCGGCGACATGAAGCACGTCGTCTCCGCTAACCTGCCGCGCGCGCGCGACGCCGCGCTCATCTGGGCCGACGAGGCCGAGCGCATCGCCATCACCGGCGAAGGCGTGATCGACGGCAACGGCACCTGCTTCGTGCGGCCCGTCGCGGACGCGGAGTCGAAGAAGTGGAAGTTCGAGCGCATCGGCGGCTTCGACCAGTCGCCGCCGCGCGTCGTCTTCTTCGCCGGCTGCCGTGACGTCGCGGTGAAGGGGGTCCTCCTCACCAACCAGCCGGCCGGCTGGGGCTACTGGGTGCACGACTGCGACCGCGTCGTCTTCGACGGCTGCCGTATCCGCTCCGACGTGACCTACCCCAACAACGACGGCATCCACGTCAACGCCTGCCGGGACGTCTCGATCTCCAACTGCACCATCGAGTCCGGCGACGACGCGATCGTGGTGCGGTGCAACACCCGCTCGCTCGCCGAGCGCAAAACCTGCGAGCGGGTGACGGTGAGGAACTGCGACCTCAGGAGCTACGCCAACTGCATCCGCGTCGGCTGGTGCCGCGAGGGAACGATCCGCGACTGTTCGTTCTCGGACATCGTCTGCCGCGACTCCACCGTCGGGATCAACATCTGGTTCGTGCCGAAGAGCTGGAATCCGGCCGGCGACTACGGAATCGAGCAGACCGTGATCGAGCGCATCTCCTTCTCGAACATCAGGATGGAGCGGATGCACACGTCGCCGCTCGCGGTGCGCGTCTTCGAGGGCGCCGAGGACGACATTGCTGCCTGCCGCGGCATCTCGTTCTCGAACGTAGTTGCGCGCTCGTACGGATTCCCGTATTTCATCGGCGCAAAGGAGCGTCCGTTCGAGGGCTTCGCCTTCACCGACTGCCGCTTCGTGCGCGATCCGTCCGCAGCCGGGCCGTGGCGCGGGGCGGACAGCGCGCCGCCGCAGGAGTTCGTCCTGCGCAACTGCCGCGGATTCACCTTCGACCGCACCACGATCGACGACTGAACTTTCAACCACCACAAGGAGCACAACCATGAAAGCAGCCATGACCATAGCATTTGCCGCCGCGCTCGCCGCAGCGTCGGCGAGGGACTTCGACCCGCGCGCATTCGGCGCGAAGGGCGACGGCGCGGCAAAGGACACAGTCGCGATCCAGCAGGCGATCGACGCCTGCGCCAAGGCCGGCGGCGGCAGGGTGGTGCTTTCGCAGGGGACGTTCCTCTCCGGGATGGTGTTCCTGAAGGACGGCGTCGACCTCCACATCGAAGTCGATGCCACGCTGCTCGGCTCGAAGGACGACTCGGACTTCCCGACCAACGTTCCCAGCGCCGTCCTCGACCCGGGCAAGACCACGCGCGGCCGCACCACCGCGCTCGTCGTCGCCGACGGCCGCCGCAACGTCGCGCTCACCGGCCGCGGCAAAATCGACTGCAACGGCATGGCGTTCGTCAAGCTCTCCAACAGCCTCTCCTACGGCTACGAGAACGAGGGCAACGCCGGCGCGGACGCGAAGCCGCTCGGCGAGGACGAGTGGGTGAACTGGAAGTACCGCCGCATCCCCGGCAAGCTCGGACCGCCGCGGATGATCCTCTTCGCCGGCTGCCAGGACGTGCTGGTCGAGGACATCACCCTCGTCCACCCGGCCGCCGGCTGGGGCTACTGGGTTACCGACTGCGACCGCGTCGTCTTCGAGCGCGTCAAGGTGCTCGCCGACCCCGAGCTCCCCAACAACGACGGCATCCACCTCAACGCGTCGAGGGACGTCTCGATCTCCAACTGCCGCATCCTCGCCGGCGACGACGCGATCGTGGTGCGGTGCAACAACCGTCCGTTCCGCGACGGGCGCCTCCGCGTCTGCGAGCGCGTGACCGTGGCCAACTGCCAGCTCACCAGCCACGCGAACGCCATCCGCATCGGCTGGCTCAACGACGGCGTGGTGAGGAACTGCACCTTCACGGGGCTCGCCATCACCGACTCCGCCTGCGGCATCGGCATCGACCTGCCGCCGTTCGAGAAGGGGATGGACGACTACGGGGTCGAGGCGTCGCTTTACGAGAACCTGGTCTTCTCGTCGATCGTGATGGACCGCATCTACTCCTCGCCAGTCCGCTTCGACATCACCGGCGAGGAGTTCACGCGCATGGAGGGGATCAGGGCGATCACCTTCTCGGACATCCGCGCCCGCGCCTACAAGTTCCCCGACCTGCGCGTGGCGAAGGGACGCGAGCTTGAGGATGTCGTGTTCCGCGGCTGCGCGTTCACCCGCTGCGCCGACGGCGCCTTCCCCGGGCGCTGGAAGCAGAAGGGCGCGGCGTACTGGTGGAACGAGGGCCGCGAGGAGTTCCGCGGGCTGAAGGGCGTGCGCTTCGACGGCTGCACCTTTACCGACGTCCCGGCGAAGTGAGTCCGCGGCAGATTGCGCGGAAAATATGGTATAATTTCAGCCATTGGGCGCGTTGTAGAGTTGAAAGGAGACATAGGGACATGGGCATAGACAGAAGATCGTTTCTGGCACTTGGCAGCGGACTCGTGGCCGCCACTGGCTTGGCGGAGACGCCGCCGCCTGCAGCCGCGCCGCGCCGCCGCGCGTTCGTCGGCGCGTGCCCCCCGTCCTCGCGCGAGCTTGCCGGGCGGCGCCCCGGTCCGACGCGGGTGATGTTCATTGGCGCCCATCCCGACGACGCCGACATCCTGTGCGGCTGCACGGCGGTGAAGATGATCGATCGGGGGTTCAAGGTCAAGTTCGTCTCCGTCACCGACGGCCGCATGGGACACCACCGGCTGTCGCCGGACGAGACGGCGCGCGTCCGCCGCGCCGAGACGCTGGAGGCGGCGCGGCGCTTCGGGCTGGACGGCTACGACATCTACGGCTACCCCGACTGCGGACTCTACCCCGACGACGCGGCGCGGCGGCTGGTGGCGCGCAAGATCCGCGAATACGAGCCTGACTTCGTCGTCACCCACCGCACCTGCGACTACCACGCCGACCACCGCGCCACCGGGCAGCTGGTGATGGACGCCGGCTATCTCCTCGGCGTTCCGCACTGGTGCGAGGAGGCGAAGGCCCAGCGGCTTCGGCCGGTGATTTTCTACATGTCCGACCCGTTCACCTATCCGCGCGAACTGCGCCCGGATGTGATGGTCGACGCGGACCCGTACCTGGACAAGTGGTGCGAGGGGCTCGACGCGCAGGTGTCGCAGTTCTACGAGTGGCTGCCGTGGGACCGCGGCCGGGAGGAGGACGTGGTGGCGCTCGGCGACCGCAGCGACATCGCGAAGCGGAACGCGTTCCTGGTCCGGTGGACAGCAGGGCGCAAGCGCGCCGACGCGCGCCGCTACGCCGACGAATGGCGTTCGCAGCATCCCGGCGCCCAGGTGCCGAAGCACATCGAGGTCTACGAGGTGAGCGAATACGGCCGCGCGCCGACCGAGTCCGACCTGCGGCTGTTCCTGGGCGAGTAGCGCCACGGTGAAATGGAGGGACGCGACGATGAACGTCAAGACATTGGCCTTGGTTGGAGCATTGGCCCTGTCTGCCGTCGCCGCGGCGGTCGAGGTAAAGGTCGACTTCGCCAAGGAGACCGGTCCGGTGAAGCCGGTCAACGGCGTCGGCCAGCCGCCGATGCTCGGGTTCGGCGGAGACTCGCTCTTCCACTACCTGACCGAGGCGGGCGTGCCGTTTTCGCGTCTCCACGACACCGGCGGCGCCTTCGGCAAGAACGTCTACGTCGACATCCCCAATCTCTTCCGCGACTTCGACGCTGACGAGAACGACCCCGCGAACTACGACTTCGTCTTCACCGACGACCTGATGGTCAAGCTCGACAAGGCCGGGGTGCGCCCGTACTTCCGGCTCGGGGTGACGATCGAGACCGCCACCCACGTGAAGCCATACCGGATCTTTCCGCCGAAGGACTTCGCGAAGTGGGCGCGCATCTGCGAACACGTGATGGCGCGCTACGTGGAAGGCTGGGCCGGCGGCCCGCGCGTCAAGGTGTCGCACTGGGAAATCTGGAACGAGGCCGATCTCGACGCCAATCTCAAGTGGAACGCCATGTGGCAGGGGACGTTCGAGGAGTACATCCGCCTCTACGTCACCGCCGCGAAGCATCTCAAGGCCAGGTTCCCGAACGAGAAGATCGGCGGCTTCGGCAGCTGCGGCTTCTATGCGACCGCCGTCGGCGACAAGCGCGACCGCGCCGTCTACCACGAAAAGTGCATCGACGAATTCCTCGCGGCGGTGAAGCGCGAGGGCGCCCCGCTCGACTTCTTCTCCTTCCACAGCTACGACAGCGTGTCGAACACGATGAGGCACATCGTCGCCGCTCGCGAGTGCGTCGAGCGCCACGGATTCCCCGGGATCGAGCTTTCCCTCAACGAATGGCTGCCGGCCCCAAACCACGACAAGCTCGGCACGGCGCAGCAGGCGGCGGAGATAGCCGCCGAGCTGATCGGCTTCCAGAATTCGTCGCTCGACTCCGCCTGCATCTACGACGCGCGCTGCGGCATCGGCACCTACTCGCCACTCTTCAATCCGTTCACCTACAAGCCCCACAAGGCGTACTGGGCTTTCCTGGCGTTCAACGAGCTGAGGAAGGCCGGAAGGGCGGTCGCGGCGTCGTCGGACGACCCGGAGGTCTGGGTCGCCGCGGCGGCGGGCAAGTCGCGCGCGGTAATGGTCGCGAACGCGAGCGGCGAGGTGAAGCCGATCAGGCTCGACCTCGGCGGCGCTAAGCCGTCCAGCTGCCGCATCGTCGACGCCGACCGCACCTGGGAGGAGGTCCCGGTCCCGGACAGCCTCCCGCCCCACTCGTTCGCCGTGCTGTCCTTCTGACGCCACGTGCGGAAATATTATGGTATAATACACGCTATGAAGAACTATCTTGCCATAGACATCGGGGCGTCCAGCGGGCGCCACATCATCGGCCGGGTGCAGGACGGCAAGATCGCCCTCGAGGAGGTCTATCGTTTCGACAACTCGCAGATCCGCCGCCGCGGCCACGACTGCTGGGACATCGATGCGCTCGTCGAGTCGGTCAAGAAGGGCATCGACGCGGCGATGGAGAAGGCCGAGATCGGCTCCATCGGCATCGACACCTGGGGCGTCGACTTCGTGCTCCTGGACGAGAAGGTCGAGCGCATCGGCGACGCCGTCGCCTACCGCGACGCGCGCACGACCGGCGCCGACGCGGAGATCGAGCGCGACGTCATCTCCTTCGCCGACCTCTACCGGCGCGTTGGCCTGCAGAAGGCGCCCTACAACACCATCTACCAGCTCTGGGCGCTCAAGAAGGAGCATCCCGAGGAGCTCGAGGCGGCGGCGCATTTCCTGACCGTGCCCGAGTACATCAACTACCGCCTGACCGGGAACATCGTCCACGAGTACACCGACTCCTCCACCACCGCGCTCCTCGACGCGGCGAAGAAGGACTGGGACTTCGAGCTCATCGAGAAGCTCGGGCTGCCGCGGCGGATCTTCGGCAGGCTCGAGATGCCGGGCGCGGAGGTGGGCGAGTACCGCGGCGTCAAGGTGGTGCTGCCGGCGCTGCACGACACCGGGTCGGCGTATCTGGCGGTGCCGGCGCGGGACGACAAGGCGGTGTATCTTTCGAGCGGCACCTGGTCGCTCCTCGGCGTCGAGAACGAGAAGCCCATCACCACCGCCGAGGCGATGCGCGCGAACTTCACCAACGAAGGCGGCGCGTGGGGACGCTACCGCTTCCTCAAGAACATCATGGGGCTGTGGATGATCCAGTCCATCCGCCGCGAGCTCAACGGCGTGAGCTACGTGGAGGGGGCCGACCGCGACGAGACGATCGACGCGCTCAAGCGCCTCGACGACTACGAGAAGGGCAAAAGCTACTCCTTCGCCGACCTGGAGATGTCGGCGCGCGGCGCCGGCGGCTACACGCTCACGGTGGACGTCAACGACTCGCGCTTCCTCAACCCGAAGTCGATGATCGGCGAGGTGCTGGCCGCCGCGGAGTCCGAGGGGCGGCCGCCGGCGACGATCGGCGAGCTCATGCAGTGCGTCTACAAGTCGCTCGCCGCGTGCTACGCGGACGCGATCCGCAGCCTCTCGGAGATCACCGGCAAGACGTACACCTCGGTCAACATCGTCGGCGGCGGCTCGAAGGACCGCTACCTCAACGCGCTCACCGCCGAGGCGACGGGACTCGACGTCTTCGCCGGGCCGACCGAGGGCACGGCGATCGGCAACCTCATCGTGCAGATGATCGCGGGCGGCGAGTTCGCCGACCTCGCCGCGGCGCGCGCGGCGATCGTCCGCTAACCACCCAACCACCCAACCACCTAACCACCTAACCAATAATGGACAAGAAGCTCTACATCAACCCGCCGCTCCCGAACCGCGTCTACGACTGGCGCAAGGGACCGCAGCCGAAGACCCGCCGCGAGCTCGACCGGTTCTTCAACTCGCCGGCGATCAACAAGGTCAAGGACGCGATCTGCGAGATGGGCAGGCGCATCTACAACAAGGGCTACACCGACGGCAACGGCGGCAACCTGTCGGTGCGGGTGGGCGAGGACCTCGTCCTCTGCTCGCCGACGCTCTGCTGCAAGGGCTTCATGGAGCGCGAGGACATCTGCCTCGTGGACATGTCGGCCGGCCAGCTCTGCGGGCGGCGTCCGCGCACGAGCGAGGTGAAGGTGCACATCGCGATGATGAAGACCGCCGGCTGGAACGCTTGCGTCCACTGCCATCCGCCGCACTGCAACGCCTTCCTCTTCGCCGGGCAGGTGCCGCCGAACGGAATCAACCCGGAGGCGGACATCTTCTTCAACCAGATTCCGCTCGCGCCCTACGGCACGCCGGGGACCGACGAGGTGGCGGCGAACGTGGCGAAGATGTCGAAGAAGTCGAATGTCGTCTTCATGGAGAACCACGGCATCGTCTGCGGCGCGCGCGACATCGAGGAAGCGGAGTGGTTCGCCGAGAACGCCGACGCCTACTGCCAGGTGCTGCTGCTCGCGGCCGGGCACGGCGGCAGGCTCCAGCAGGTTGGGCCGCAGTCGGTGAAGGACTTCCTCGCCATCCGCAAGGCGCTCGGGCTGCCGCTCGCCGCGGGCCAGAAACTCTACAACACCGACCGCTTCAACGGCTACCGGATGAAGCGCGTCGGCAAGTGAACGTCAACGAAAAACCAGAAAGGGCAACAACCATGAACAGGATAGTCCTCAACGAAACCTCCTACCACGGCGCCGGCGCCGTCAACGCCATCGTCGCCGAGCTCGCGGCGCGCGCGCTCAAGCGCCCGATCGTGTTCTCCGACCCCGACCTCGTGAAGTTCGGCGTCACCGCCAAGGTGACGAAGCTCCTCGACAAGGCGAAGGTGAAGTACGCGCTCTACACCGACATCAAGCCGAACCCGACCATCGCCAACGTCAAGAACGGCGTCAAGGCGGCGAAGGCGGCGAAGGCCGACGCGATCATCGCCATCGGCGGCGGCTCGTCGATGGACACCGCGAAGGCGGTTGGCATCATCCTCACCAACCCGAAGTTCGCGAACGTGCGCTCGCTCGAGGGCGTGGCGCCGACTACTAAGCCGTGCCTGCCGATCCTCGCCGTCCCGACGACCGCCGGCACCGCGGCGGAGGTGACGATCAACTACGTGATCACCGATGTCGAGAAGAAGCGCAAGTTCGTCTGCGTCGACCCGCACGACATCCCGGTCGTCGCCTTCGTCGACCCGGGCATGATGGCGTCGATGCCGCCGAAGCTGACGGCCGCGACGGGCATGGACGCGCTCACCCACGCGATCGAGGGCTACATCACCAAGGCCGCCTGCCCGATGACGGACATGATGCACCTCGAGGCGATCCGCCTCATCTCCGCGAACCTCCGCGCCGCGGTGAAGAACGACCCGAAGGGCCGCGAGGGCATGGCGCTCGGCCAGTACATCGCCGGCATGGGATTCTCCAACGTCGGCCTCGGCGTCGACCACGCGATGGCGCACGGGCTTTCGGCGCTCTACAACACGCCGCACGGCGTCGCCTGCGCGATCCTGCTGCCGACGGCGATGAAGTTCAACGCCGCGAAGACCGGCAAGCGCTACATCGAGATCGCCAAGGCGATGGGCGTGAAGGGCGTCGAGAAGATGACGCTCGTCCAGGCGCGCAAGGCGGCTATTGCCGCGGTCGAGAAGCTCTCGAAGGACGTCGGCATCCCGGCCAACCTCAAGGGCATCCTCAAGAAGGAGGACATCCCATTCCTCGCCAAGAGCGCCTACGCCGACGCGTGCCGTCCGGGCAACCCGCGCGACTGCTCGGTGAAGGACATCGAGCGCCTCTACGCGAGCCTCGTCTGAGGCTGGCGTCCCTGGAATGGTGCACTGCATGAGAAAGGTACCGGTAGACAAGGGCGTTGTGTTCGGCGACGGAGGACTCGTCTTCATCGCCGGCCCGTGCGTCATCGAGTCGCGCTCGATGGCGCTCGGGATCGCCCGCCGGCTCGTCGAGTCGGCCGCGCGCCTGGGCGCGAAGTTCGTCTTCAAGGCGAGCTTCGACAAGGCCAACCGCACGAGCGTAGACGCGTTCCGCGGACCGGGCATCGAAAAGGGGCTGGAGATCCTCGCCGAGGTGCGCTCCACGTTCGGGGTGCCGGTGCTGACCGACGTCCACGAGCCGTGGCAGTGCCGTCCGGTGGCGGAGGTCTGCGACATCCTGCAGATCCCGGCGTTCCTGGCGCGGCAGACCGACCTCGTGGTCGCGGCCGGCGAGACCGGCGCGGTCGTCAACGTCAAGAAGGGCCAGTTCATGGCGCCGGAGGACATGGCGGCGGTGGTGCGCAAGATCGAGTCGACCGGCAACCGCCGGATTACGCTCTGCGAGCGCGGCGCGAGCTTCGGCTACCGCAACCTGGTGGCCGACATGCGCTCGCTGCTCATCATGCGCGAGCTCGGCTATCCGGTGGTGATGGACGCGACGCACTCGGTGCAGCGCCCCGGCGGCCTGGGCACCGGCTCCGGCGGCGACGGCAAGTACGCGCCGGCGCTGGCGCGCGCGGCGGTGGCGACTGGCGTGGACGCGGTGTTCATGGAGACGCATCCGAACCCGAAGGTGGCGAAGAGCGACGCGGCGAACGCGCTTAGGCTCGCCGACGTGGAGCCGCTCTGGCGCACGCTGATGGCGATCGACGACGTGGTGCGCGGCGCGAAGAAGAGGGGAGGCGCGGCTTCTTGAGGACTGTCGCGGCAGTTTCGGCGGCGCTTCTGGCAACGGCGGCCGCGGCGGCGTTCGACCCGGATTCCTGGCTCGAGCGCCGTGAACTGCTCACGCGCGAGGCGGAGCGGCTGGAGAAGCTGTACGCCAAGTGCGCGGAGAAGGCGGACAACCCGGCCGAGAAGGTGTCGCTGCCGATCGACACGTTCCCGAGCGGCGCGGTGAAGTCGCTGGTCACCGCCGAGAGGGCGCAGTTCTTCCAGTCGCAGGGCGCGGTCTGGGCGGACGGGGTGACGGCGCACGAGTACGACGCGGACGGCAAGGAGATTTCGCGGCTCGAGGCCGAGAGCCTGGTGGTGGACCGCGAGACGAAGTCCGGCTGGGTGGACGGCAAGGCGCGCGCGATCCACGGCCAGACGCTGGTGAAGGGCTCGCGCGTCTACGTGTCCTTCGCCGAGGACTACGTGATGATCACCACCAACGCGGTGGTGAGGTCGCGCGACTTCGGTCCGCGCGGCGCCGTGTCCGCCGCGGGCCCGCGCACCAACGCGGTGTCGACCGTTACGGCGTCGCGGGCGGACTACGACCGGCGCGCAGGGGTGATAATGATGGACGGCGCGGTGCGGCTCGACGACCAGGAGTACAAGCTTGCCGCGGACCGCGCCTGGGTGTTCCTCGCCGGGACCAACGAGCTGAGGCGGATCGTCGCGGTCGGCTCGGTGGCGGTGACGAACGGGCTGCGGCACGGCAGCTGCGACCGGGCGGTGTACGAGCGCCGGAGCGGGATGCTTACGATGTACGCGCGCGGGGCCGAGGAGCCTGCGCGGCTGGTGGACGAAGGCGAGAAGGGCGGCGAGCTCCTCGGCGAGCGCATCGCCTTCCGCACCGGCGCGGAGCAGGTCGAGGTAGACCGGCCGGTGATCAAGGTGAAGACGGACGACCGCGACCGCGGCGCCCTCATCGGAATTGAGGAGGCCAAATGAGCGACCCGGTTTTGGATGCGATGAACGCGATGGCGGCGGAGCGCGGCGAGGCGCGCGCGGACCTCGAGGCGACCGGCCTCGTAAAGGTCTACGGCGACCGCACGGTGGTGAACGGAATGGACGTGAGGTGCTCCTGCGGCGAAATCGTGGGCATCCTCGGCCCCAACGGCGCCGGCAAGACCACCACGTTCTACATGGTGGTGGGGCTGGTGAAGCCCGAGGCCGGGCGGGTGGTCTTCCGCGGCGAGGACGTTACGCGACTCCCCGTCTACCTGCGTGCGCGGCGCGGGCTCGGCTACCTCGCGCAGGAGCCGTCGGTCTTCCGCAAGCTCTCGGTGTGGGACAACGTGATGGCGATCCTCGAGACGCTGCCGATGTCCCGCAAGGAGCGCGATGCGCGGGCGAAGGAGCTTCTGGAGCCGTTTGACCTGATGAAGGTGGCGAAGCAGCCGGCGTACACGCTTTCCGGCGGCGAGCGCAGGAAGCTCGAGATCGCGCGCGCGCTGACGCGCAACCCGTCGGTGCTGATGCTCGACGAGCCGTTCGCCGGCGTTGACCCGCTCTCGGTGAACGAGATCCAGGACATCGTCCGCTCCCTCGCCGCGCGCGGACTCGGCATCATCATCACCGACCACAACGTCCGCGAGACGCTGTCGGTGGTCAACCGCGCCTACCTGGTCTACGACGGGCGGCTCCTCAAGGAGGGCACGAGCTCGGAGCTGGTGGCGGACTCCGAGGTGCGCGAGAAGTACCTCGGCGAGAATTTCAGGATGTAATAAGGTAACCCAAACGAAAGGAGACAAGGCAATGAGCATAGAAGTTACGATGAGGCACAGCGACGTTCGCATCGAGGCCCTCAAGGAGTACGCCGAGAAGCGCATGGCGCGGCTTAAGCAGCGCTTTCCCAAGGTGACCAGCGCGTCGATCGTGATCGACGTCGACGCCAAGAAGCACATGTACATGGCCGAAGTGGTGGCGAACCGCCTCGGCGAGACCGCAGTCGGGGCGAAGGAGTTCTCCGAGAGCGCCAAGAGCGTCATCGACGCGGCGGCGGCCCGGGCGGAGCGCCAGCTCCTCAAGATGCGCGTGAAGGCGCGCAAGGGCACGGTGCGCAAGCAGCGCGCGGCCTCGGCGAAGAACTGAGATGCGCGCTCTGCCGGGCAAGACGAGCGAGAAGGGCAGGGTCTTCTCCGTCGGCGACTTCCTCGAAGCCGCCCAGGAGAGGCTGCGCCTTACGCTCGTCGAGGGCGGCGAGAGCCTGGGGCGGAAGATCGACGAGCCGATCGTCAGCCGTCCCGGCCTCGCGCTCACCGGCTTCTTCGGCCACTACGGCTGGCGGCGCATCCAGCTGATCGGCAAGGCCGAGACCGCCTACCTCGAGAGCCTCTCGCCGGCCGAGCGGCTTTCGCGCTTCGCCGCGCTCCTGGAGCACGGCGCGTACTGCTTCATCTTCGCCAACGGGCGCAAGCCCGGGGCGGACACGCTGGCGCTGATGCGCGTCCACGGCGCGGTGGTGATGGTCTCGCCGCTCAAGACGCGCGTAATCTACCGCGAGTCGGCGTTCGTCCTCGAGCGGCTCGGGGCGCCGGAATCGACGATCTACGGCACGATGGTCGAGGTCGCCGGCCTCGGCGTCCTCTTCGAGGGCGAGCCAGGGCTCGGCAAGTCCGAGACGGCGCTGGGGCTCATCCGCCGCGGCTGCGCGCTGGTGTCGGACGACCTCACCTGCGTGCGGCGCGAGGTCGGCAAGGACATCGTCTACGGCTCGGCGTCGGACTCGACGGCCGGCTACATGGAGATCCGCGGCATCGGCATCATGCACGTGCCGAGCCTCTTCGGCGTCGCGGCGGTCCGCGGCGAGAAGCGGCTCGAGCTCATCATCACCTTCCGCCGGCTCGAGGACGTGAAGGGCGAGATCGACCGCATCGGCCAGAAGCGCCAGGTGAAGAAGGTGCTCGGGGTGGAGATACCCAACGTGGTGATCCCAGTCTCCGAGGGCCGCGACCTCGTGAACCTGGTGGAGACCGCCGCACTGCAGGAGAAGCTGCTGCTCTCCGGCTGCGACCCGGTCGGCGAACTTTCGGAACGCCTGCGGAGGCGGGCCACTGAACATTCCAAACGCAAAGGAGTCAACAAGGGAGACGTCCCATGTCAGATAAAATAACCCGCGAGTTCACGCTGCTCAACCGCTATGGTATGCACGTCCGTCCGGCCGGGCTCTTCGCCAAGGTCGCGAGCCGGTTCGACGCCGACATAACGGTCGAGAAGGACGGCAACGCCGTCTCGGGCAAGTCGATCATGGCGCTGATGACGCTCGAGGCCGTGTGCGGCACGGTGCTCAAGGTCACCGCGTCCGGCCCGCAGGCCGCCGAGGCGCTCGACGAGCTCGAGCAGCTGGTGCTGCGCAAGTTCGACATCCCCGACGAGCAGTAGTAGGTGTCGGATTCCGGCGAGATGAGGTCGCTGCAAGGCCTGGCCACTGCCCGCGGCTTCGCGGTCGGTCCGGTCTTCATCTGCCGCGGCGACGGCTCGGTGCCGGTTCCCGAGTACGTCCTCGAGCCCGGATGCGAGGAGGAGGAGGTCCTCCGCTACCGCCGCGCCGTCGGCGACGCGAGGCGCGACCTCGAGGGCATCGTAGCCTCGCTCAAGGAGCGCACCGGGCGGGACGACGTGATGGTCTTCGAGTGCCACTTGATGATGCTCGAGGACGCGGAGCTCTCCGGCGCCGTCGAGCGTCGCATCCGCGAGGAGCACGTCAACGCCGAGTCCGCCGTCAAGCGCGTCTACGCCGAGTCGCGGGCTAAGTTCGAGCGGATGAACGACCCGTACTTCCGCGAGCGCGTGCGCGACCTCGACGACCTCGAGCGCCGGCTCCTCGCCGCGCTTACCGGCTTCTCGGCGCCGGTCCACCGCGGTCTCAAGGTGCCGTCGATCATCGTCGCCGACGAC
>CACXRO010000033.1 GCA_902770045.1 uncultured bacterium | reverse complement strand
GACAGGAGGAATCGCTACCTCAACCAATCTGCTGTCCAACATCTGCCTTTGACAACCTAAACAAAATTTAAAATTGCGTTCACTCTGGCAAAGCACCGTAGATACCCACTTGATTCCCATAGTATATTTTGGTATTATCCACATTGTTTGATGGGGGCATAGTGTCTTCATCAGGCAAGACATGTAGATAAATGACGAAAAACACGAGTAGATATCTCGTGCCGATTGTGCTTGGCGCAGTTGGCGTAGGGGTGGTTTGTCTCCTTTGTTTTCGCGGCTGCGGCGGAGGCGGGGAGCCCGACGGCGCGGCGGCGCAGGCGGCCCTGGCCGAGGCGCGCAGGGCGGAGTTCGCCGACAAGCTGCGCGAGCGGCGCGAGCGCCGCGTGGAGATCGCGCGCACGCGACACGCGGTCGCCGACCAGATGAAGGCGATGGTCGACGCGATGCGCGCGAAGATGCCGGGCGCGGACGACGAGGCGGTTAAGGCCGCGCTCGAGAAGGAGGCGGAGTGGATGTCGCTCTACCGCCGCATAGTGGATCTGGAGGCGGCGAATGCCGACAACAGGCGCAGGACCGCCGAGGTGCTGCGCGAGTACAAGGACGTCGCTGCGCCGACGCCGGAGGAGAAGTAAAAAGCCATGCAGATTTCGACGACGAAGAAGAGGAGGACAGACATGAAGAAGCGTATTGCGCTGTTCGCGCTTGCGGCCCTCGCCGCATTCGGAGCCCAGGCGGTGGGCGGCAAGGGCGACATCCGCTCGGTGGAGGCGGTCCACGACCTGTCGCTCGGGTACACCTACCCCAACAACGTGACCCCGCACAAGGTGGGCGAGACGTTCTTCATTTTGGTGCGACTCCTCGACGAGGAGTTCCGCGACACCACCACCCACGAGTGGCAGATCCTCCAGAGCGCCACCGGCGCCGCGCTCGGCGACGGGATGGCGACGGTCTACTGGCCGGGCCTCAGGATCGCGATCGGCTCCGAGAAGGTGACGGCCGACTACGCCACCGTCGGCCCGAACGGCGAGCAATCGGGCGTGAACGGGGAGGTGCCGTACTACACCGACTTCTACTTCAAGTACACGGTTAAGGAAGGCCAGCTCGGCCTGCCGGTCAGGCTGGTCAACGCCAGGGACGAGATCCTCGACGCCACCCCGACCATCTCGTACAGCCTGCAGTTCGTGAACGTCGAGACGGTCAACGGCTTCGCCAACCGCTACTGGAAGCTGGTCAACGACCTGGGCACCTCGGCCGAGTTCTGGCTCGGCCCCCAGAGCCTCTCCCCCGAGCCGAGCGACTACCCGAGCCAGCCCAGCGACGGCCACCCCCACCTCGTGGTCGAGAAGGTCTACCCCGGCCTCTACGTGCAGACGATCGACTTCGAGCCCTCCTACGCCGACGAGACCGACCCCTCGGCCAAGGTCTGGCGCGAAGTCTACCAGGGCCTCTCCGACGACGTGGGCAAGGCCCCGGCGATCGTCGGCACCGCCCAGGAAGAGGGCGCCGCCACCACCGTCTACATCTGGAGCGAGGACGAGAGCGTGTTCTCCGTCGACGGCATCGACGGCGAGGACGTCTCGTACCTGGTCAAGGGCGAGACGGTGACGCGCCGGGTCTACCCGGTGCAGCTCACCGCGAACGGCATTTCCGCCTTCAAGCTCAAGGGCGGGACCACGGCCGCGCCGGGCGCGTGGACGAACCTCGTCCTCTGCGCCACCAAGATCCCGGCGATCAACGCCGCGCAGGAGATCGTGGACGGCTGCATGGTGACCCGCCGCGTGCGCGTCGTGGCCGCGCCGTCGCCGTTCATCACCCTGTCCGACGCCGACGGCAACCGCTCGGTCACGCTGGAGGCGACTAGCGCCTACACGGTCGGCTCGCGGATGAAGATGACCTTCTCCAAGCCGTTCAACGACTACGACGTCAGGGTGAAGCTGATGATGAGCGTGGGCTCGACGGCCATCGACCCGGTGGCGGAGAAGTACATCTTCGTCTCCGACTCCGACGGCGCCGACCCGGCGAGCACCGCGTCGCTCGCCGAGATCACGATGCCGCGCGGCCAGACCGAGACCTACTTCTACATCTACCCGCTCGGCACCTGCAAGGAGCTGAAGACGACCGGCGTCGCCATCACCAACCTCATCGACCAGGCGACGCAGCCCGCCGCCTACGAGCAGTTCAAGGACGGCGCGCACCGCGGCCTCACGGTCAAGGTGACCGACCAGAAGCCGGTGGTGTCGGCCTCGATCCCGTCCTCGGGCTTCAAGAACGACACGGTGAACGTCGACGTTACCGTCAGCGACAACTGGCGCGACCTCTCCGCGCAGAACACCAACGGCTACCGGGTGGTGATCTACCTCGGCGGCACCAAGGTGTGCGAGTCGAACGAGATCCACTTCGCCGAGAACGAGCAGGTGTCCTTCCCGATCGTCATCCCCGCCGAGGGCAACCCGCTCCGCGGCACGGTGCAGGTGTGGGACCAGATGAACAACGCGAGCGACACCACCCTCGACGGCTCGATCATCGAGATCGAGGCCAAGGCGCCGCTCACGGTGATGGCGGCCACGTTCTCCACCACCGACAAGAGCGCCGAGCCCGACCACGACCCGACCTACGCCGAGGGCCAGCAGGTCTACGTGAGGGCGGTCCTCTCCTCCTCCTCCGCGGCCGAGATGTACGCCTTCATCCAGCCGATGGACGAAGCGAGCTCCAACCTCGTCTACACCTCGGCGTTCACCAACGGCCTCAAGATCACCACCTCCGGCGACTACGCGCACTACTCCGACTACGCCGCCCTGAAGCTCCTCGACGGCAACGTCGAGGGCCGCAAGGTCAACCTCGGCGTGGTGCTCCGCGACAGGCGGGACTGGTTCGATCCCGAGGCGAGGACGCTCACCACCTACTCCCTGGGCGGCACCTGGACGCTCACCGTGACCAACGTCGCGCCGTACTTCGCCTCCGAGGGCGTGTGGGGCGGCGACGAGACGAACCGGCACGAGGTCGCCAACGGCGCGCGCTACCCGAACCCGCTCTCCGCGACCGCCCCGGTGCAGTTCAGCGTCAAGGTGGCCGACTTCGGCGTCGTCGACGCGACGAGCGGCACCACCCGCGTCAAGTGGACCTGGACCGACGGCACCTCCGAGCGCCGTTCCACCCGGAGCCAGATCACCACGGTCGACTCCAACGGCGTCGCCACCGCCAACTTCACCTTCGACGAGGAGAACCAGGTCCAGACCGTCACCCTGCAGCTGCAGGACCGCGACATGCGCGCGGCCGACCCGAACGCCTTCGGCGCCGCCAGGTACGTCTTCTACGTGATGGTCGGCGAGGTGCCGACCGTGGTCGTCGACTTCGCCAAGAGCGGCGGCCCGAACTACGTCGAGACCTCCAACTCCAAGTACAACTACTTCACGGTCAAGGTCTCGGAGTGGCCCGACCCCGACGGCGCGCCCGGCCGCGAGCCGCTCGGCTCCTCCAACCCGCTTAAGGTGAAGGTGACGCTGCCGACCGACTTCCAGGACGACCCGCGCGCGGTGTTCCACCTCCAGGACTCCGCCGGCAACGTGCAGGTGGACGACGACGAGGGCATCGTGGTCTCCTTCAAGAACGCGAAGGCCGCCACCATCGACGGCGTCAAGGTGTACTTCCACCTCGACAGCCAGAACGGCGGCTCGGGCCCGGTGATGGACCCCTCCGAGTTCATCGTCAAGGCCGAGGTGGTCACGACGACCAAGGCCAGCGACGACATGACCTGGGCGGAGTACTTCGCCGCGATCGAGGAGCAGGTCACGCTCATGAACGTCGATCCGGAGATCGGGCTCGACATCGTCAGCTCCCAGGACTGGGCCGGCTACGACGGCGCCACCAACGAGTGGACGGCCGGCGAGCTGGTCGAGCTCAAGTGGACGTACAAGGACATCGCGCCCGACGTCACCAACCGCGACGCCTCCATCTCCTGGTCGGTCGCCGACGTCAACAACAAGCGCTCGGTGAAGGTCAAGGACGCCGCGACCACGATCTCCTTCTCCTCGAAGTCGCCGAAGACCGCCACCGCCTCCGGCACCTACAAGTTCAAGGTGCCGTCCGCCAAGTACACCAAGGTCACGGTGACCGCGCGCGACGGCGACGGCGGCGAGGCGGTGTACGAGTTCTACATCCACGTCATCCCGACCAAGGAAGTCGTCATCAACCCGGTCGGCCCCAGCGAAACCGCCGGCTCCAAGTACGGCGGCGCCGCCGGCCTCGGCCGCGGCCACATCTACGTCCAGCGGTCGACCGGCCAGTACTCCATCCTCCAGTTCCAGCAGACCTGGCTGTACTCCGAGAACGACAGCCAGGCGTACCTCTACGCGGCCGGCTACCCCGCCACCAACACCGTCGCCTACGACGACGGCTCGCTCGGCGTCGCCGCGGGCTTCGACCTCGCGGCCGAGCCCAACGCGCTCGGCGGCAAGTACGACGCCTCGAGCGGCGTGCCGCGCTACGACTACCATGGCGAGTTCGACAACTACTTCTACTGCTGGCTGATGAAGGACCGCGACGGCGGCACCTGGTCGGTCCAGGTGGTCAACCCGGCGCGCAAGCCGTCGACGGCGCAGGACTTCAAGCCGGCGCTGCCGGCCACCGAAAGCGACAACAGCGGCGCCTACCCGTCCACCGAGGTGGAGGCGGTCTTCTCGCGCGAGTTCTACGTCTCCGACAACCTCGGCGACATCAACGCCGACGAGATCCCCGACGCCTACGTCAAGCTCTACGCCGGCTTCGGCGTCTTCGGCGACGACGGCTCCTTCGCCGGCAACGACTTCGCCAAGCTCCACAACTACAACGAGGACGGCGACTACCTGCCGGCCTCGGAGGCGGTGGAGTACGCGAAGTTCGTCCCCGGCACCGCCGCCGACTGGATCTCGACCGGCTTGCCGTTCAACGCGCGGCGCGAGATCCGCGGCTGGGACTACCACCTCAACAACGGCCCGGCGCTCTCCGGCGTGCGCAACGCCGCGCCCGAGCGCCGCTACACCAACCCGAGGGACGACGCCGAGTCGACCCTCTCCGCGCTCGAGTACATGGGCTTCTTCACCTGGTGCGCCAAGAACGGGCATGACGCGACCAACGAGACCTCCTGGCTCCTCTGGACGCCCGAGAACCCGACCGACCCGACGCTGGCCGACACCGACGACGACGGCCTGCCCGACGGCTACGAGTACTACATCTGGTACCGCGCCCACGTCGGCTTCGTCGACCTCGACGGCAACTACCGCCGCCTCGAGGGCCGCCGCTACAACACCCTCTGCCCGGCCGAGCCGCACCGGATCGCGCCCGAGGAGGTCGAGCGGAGGTACAACCCCACCCAGGCCAACGACCAGCTCGCCTACTCCGACACCGACGACGACGGCATCTCCGACCTCCTCGAGTTCGAGCTTGGCACCAGCCCCGTCGACTACGACACCGACGGCGACGGCCTGCCCGACGGATTCGAGGTGTACATCTCCGAGACCGACCCGCTCGTCGCCGGCGACGCCGGCGCCAACCCCGACGGCGACGCCAAGGCCGAGCTCGCGCTCGAGGAACGCTTCGTGATCGGCGTCCTCCGCAACGGCGCGGTCGAGCGCTACGCGATGATCAACTCCGAGCTCGACGGGCGCTTCGAGGTGGACGCCGAGGACTTCGCCTCCGGCATGACCTACATCGCGAACGTCACCGACGGCGGCCGCGTCACCAACGCCTACATCACCGCGTCGGAGAACGTCAAGACCAACTCCTCCATCGGAGTCTCCGGCGAGGCCGGTGCCGTCTACCTCGTAAGCTACCTCAGCGCCGGCTCGACCTGGAAGTGCGTGCGCTACGGCGACACCTACTACATCGGCGAGCCCGCCGCGGTGGAGCCCGGGTTCAGGATCGACGTCATGGAAGAGGGCGTCACGGCCAAGCGGTCCGTCCTCGCCTCGGCCCCGGGCGTCGTCTACTCGGTGTGGAAGTACGACGCGAGCGGGCGGCTGGTGGTCGGCCAGGAGCTCCACGAGAAGTGGGTGGCGGCCTTTCTGCGCGCGGGGGCGACGGTCGTCGAGCGCCCGACGCTGAAGACCGTAACGCTCCTCCACCACAGCGTCTACCAGTACCACGGCCTCGCCAAGGACAAGCTCGACCGATCCCGCAAGGTCTGGGTGCCCGTCAAGGCGTTCGACCCGCGCACCGCCTGGCGCGTCGCCGGCGGCGCCGAGACCTCGGCGTTCACCACCTACGACGAGTTCATGTACCCCCACTTCCTGGTGCAGGACTCGTATCGCTACGCCGCGGGCGACGCGCTCTTCACCGGCGGCTGGACGGTCTCGCTCACCGAGCTCACCCCGAGCCGCGACCACGGCACCCGCCAGAGCATCTGGAAGCGCTACTGCCCCGACCCGAACAACGCCGACACCGACGCCGACGGCTCGCCCGACGGCTGGGAGGCCTACCTCTTCATGGGCCAGCCGGCCTATGTCGGCGGCGGCGCCTACGTCGACGAGCGCAACTACTCCTTCGTGCTCACGCCCTCGATCTACAACGGCGGCGCCCCCATCTCGCCCGGCTCGCCGGTCTGGCCCGCGGCCACCGGCGACACGAGCTGGGCCGACGAATACGCCGGCTACGACTCCACCGCCGCCTACCCCGCCTGCGAGACGATCGTCAACGCCAACCGCTTCCCCGAGTGGACCAACAAGGCGTGGCCGACTGACCCGTGGCAGGACGACACCGACGGCGACGGCCTCGGCGACTTCGCCGAGCGCGGGTTCTTCCTCTACGGCGAGGCGACGGCGCCCGGCGCCGGCGGCGGCCTCAACCCGCTCTCGTGGGACACCGACGGCGACATGCTGCCCGACTCGTGGGAGGCCGCGTTCCCCGGCACCTACACCGCGAGCGACGAGTCGACCACCGAGACCACCACCAGCGTGGACGAGAACGGCGTCACCAACACCACCGTCTCCGTCACCCGCGCCAAGGGCACCTGGTCCGGCGGCATGGACGGCACCGTCGGCGACGCGACGCTCGACTACGACCGCGACGGCCTCCAGAACTGGCAGGAGTACCTCGTCGGCGCGATGCGCTGCTGGCGCTACGACGACACCATGTCCGAGTGGGGCATGCACGAGTTCAACCGCAGCACGTTCGAGGAGGCGCTGCAGGACCCCGGCAGCTACCTGTGGAACTTGTTCTGGACCAAGTACCTGGTGAGCGACGGCCAGCAGGGCGCCAACCCCGACGGCCAGTACGCGGGCTACAACCCGCGCATCCAGGTCAGCGGGTTCTTCGACTGCAGCGCCAACTACTTCACGCTCTGCGAGAACCCGTGGGACCCCGCCTGCGGCAACTGGTACATGTTCCACGACGGCATCAACCACGACCTCTCCAACCCCGGCGAGGAGTGGACGTTCACCTTCATGGGGGCGGAGATCCAGTGCAACCGCTTCACCTGGCGCCCGGCGCTGGAATCGGTGTTCGGGCTGGTCTCCGACCCGTCCGACAGCCTTGGCGACAACCCCCTCGGCGACTACGAGTACGGCGCGCTCGACGAGGGCTACGTCATCGCCCCGGGGAACTACATCTGCTGCGACCCGACCAAGGCCGACACCGACCGCGACGGCATGGACGACTTCTACGAGCTATTCCACGGCATGAACCCGCTCCTCGGCGTCGCCGCCGCGGACGAGCCGGGCGTCGCCGGCTACGACGTCGTCTACGCCGCCTACGGCGCCGCCAAGAAGATCCGCGACGGCGTGGCCTGCCCGGTCGCCTCCGCCGAGGTCAACTACTGGAAGCGCCCGGCGCGCATGGGCGAAACCGGCTCCAACCCCTGCTGGCGCATCACCGCGCGCCACGGCCTCGGGCTCAGCGACTACGACTTCGAGGCGTATCCCTGGCTCGGCGGCCTCGCCACCGCCGACCCCGACGGCGACGGCCTGCGCAACCAGACCGAGGCGATCATGACCGACATGCAGGCGGCGTCCACCTGGCTCCACTCCGACCCGACCCCGCTCTGGATGACCGACTTCGGCTACAGGGGCTCGCTCACCAGCCGCTACTACCTGCCCACGACGACGCCCACCGAGACCTTCAGCTCCATGCTGGGCTTCCCCGACGGGTTCGTCGACGTCCACACCGGCAAGTCGTACAAGTTCAACGACTTCATGGGCATCACCTGGGAGGACGGCAACATCACCATCATCGGCATCGACCTCAACTTCGTCAACGCCATCGACACCATCTACGCCTTCGAGGAGAACGAGGGCTACGACACCGACCACGACTACCTCTCCGACCACGACGAGGCCGCCGGCAAGACCAAGAGCTCCTCCGACCCGCAGGACTCCGACTCGCCGCGCCGCCGCCAGGCGATGTGGCTCCCCGGCTCCGAGGCGCTGCTCGAGACGACGCTCGAGGACTCCGAGATCCAGCCGGCCACGCTGATCGGCGGCACCGACCTGCCGTTCCTCTACTACACCGTCGAGTGCTGGGCCAAGCCCGAGGGCGACCTCACCCGCGAGCAGACGCTCGTCGAGCGCGCCATCTGGACCGGCGAGTCCAACCTCGGCGACGAGCTCTATCTGCGCAAGAACTTCCTCATCGGCATCAAGAACGGCCGCTGGTACACGATGTACCACTCCGCCGACACCTCCGTCGACGACCCGCAGGAGATCCTCGACGGCCCGCTCGCGACCACCAACTGGACGCACGTCGCCGCGACCTACGACGGCGACTTCCTGAGCCTCTACGTCAACGGCGTCAAGTACAAGCAGAAGAAGACCAGCCTCCGGCCCGAGAACGGCGTCGCCGCGGTGAGCGTCAACGAAGGCGGGCGGCTCAACGGCAGCGTCGACTGGGGCAACGCCGTCGCCATCCTCGTGGGCGCGTCGGCCCGCGACTTCTTCGGCATCGTGATGGACAGCGCCTGGCGCGGCTTCTCGATGGTCGGCACCACCTTCACCGACTACAACCGGTTCTACCAGGGCTACATCGACGAGGTGCGCGTCTGGGACGGCGCCAGGACCGAGAGCGAGATCCGCGCCGACTACCGCAAGCGCTACACCCGCGACGACGCGCTCGCCAACCGCCAGGCGGTCTGGGAGGTCTGGCGCCAGGGCATCGTCAACCGCGCGCCCTCCACCAACGGCCGGCTCCCCGCCGAGCTCAAGCGCCACTGGACGTTCGACCACATGCCCGGCGGCGTCAGCTCCGACGTCGTGATGAAGCGCCCGGCAGGCTTCACCACCGCCGAGGGCGTGGTCGACGCCAAGGCCATCTGGTCGCGTCCCGTCGACTGGGCGTCCCCGTGGTGGGCCTCGATGCCGTACATCCGGTCGAAGGTCTACTACGACCAGGCCTGGATCCCCTGGATCTCCGACACCGTCGGCCACCTGCCGCGCTTCGACAAGACCACCACCGACTCCAAGTACTGGAGCGAGGACCTTGTCGGCGGCGAGCTCGCCTCGGAGCAGGGCTACTCGCAGGTCGTGTTCCCGCGCTCGGCCGAGCCGTGGAGCCGCTGGCGCCAGGTGCTGCGCGACACCAACCCCGTCACCTCGATCGACGAGCGCTGGAACTGGGTCAACGGCGACCAGACGCTCAAGCTGATGTACTCCTTCACGATGCGCCACCGCCTGAAGGAGGGCTTCGACCTGATCCCGCTCGGCCGCGCCTTCGCCAAGCGCATCTCGTCCGCCGAGGGCGGCATGTGGGACGACGGCTCCGCCGCCGACGCCTGGGCCGAGACCGGCACCGACGCGGACTTCGACCGCCTGCCCGACTGGTGGGCCGACTACGCGCGCAACAACTACTGCGACCCGCTCGACCCGCCCGAGAAGATCGGCTGGGACACCGCCGTCGACTACAACGGCATCCCCATGTCCGCCTGGGCCGCCTACCTGCGCGACCTCGCCCGCGGCATGCTCTCCGACGGCAACTACCACCCCGAGTACGCCGACACCCGCGACCTCGACCACGACGGCATCCCCGACTGGTGGGAGGACATGTACAAGGTCGACACCGGCTCGAAGGACGACGCGGCCGCCGACCCCGACCACGACGGCCTCTCCAACTACCAGGAGTACCTCGTGGCCGAGCGCGACCGCCTCTTCGCCCTCGACCCGACCCTCGCCCACTCCGTCACCGAGGACGTGGTCGACTACTTCGTCCAGACCACCAACTCGCTCGGCGAGACCGTCTACCTCGGCGAGCTCTACGCCGACCACGACTTCATGGAGGACCTCGAGGAGGACGCCAACGGCCTCGACCGCACCCGCTACGACGCCAACACCGACGCCGACGAGGACGGCTGGTCGGCCTGGAGCGAGATGCGCTACTCCGACTACAAGATGTCCATCGCCCAGAAGTTCGTCAGCCATCTTGCCGGTCCTGAGGAGGAGGTCGACAAGCCGGTGCCGGTGGTCCACGCGAAGCTCCGCTACAACGGGACTAAGGTACCCGTCGGTTCCACCGCGCCGATTATCGTGCAGGCGTACTCCGGCAACAACCTCCAGAACGAGCCCACCGCCGTCTACAAGTTCACTCCGGGAGAAGTGAAGGAACGCTTCCTCTACCTCGGCTTCTTCGAGGATCGCGTCTTCCACGGAACGCTCACGCCGGGCTGGGTCGTCAATAACCTAAACTCGATCTCGATTCAGGTTGCGCACGCCCAGCCCGATGACGTCTTCAGCTGGATCATCACCGACGAGAGCGGCAACGAGACCTTCTACCGCGGCACTTACCAGGAAATGTGGACCGCCTACTCGACCTACGGCTCGGCATGCAAGGTGTCGAAGGAGGCGTTTACCTGGGAGAATGTGATCGACACCGAATGGGACGGCGCCAACTGGCTGCAGACCTCGGCTGTTGATGCTACGATGAAGGGCCATCTCCTTCTGCACCACAAGCGGGCGGGTTCGATCGACTTCGTGACGGGCGACTTCGATCTCGACCTTTCCGGGCTCAAGGACTACGCCATGGCCGGCTCGAATGTCTGGCTCGGCCAGTACTTCTACCGCATCAGGTACGAGTCAGTGATTCCTACGCTGCAGACGAAGAATCTCGAAATCTCGCTCGCCAAGCCCGACCAGGGTTCGCTCACCGACGGCACGACCGCGTTCGTGGCCTTCATTGATGCGGACGGCAACGGCGTCTTCACGCCGGAGACCGATCCGATCGGCTTCGCGAAGGACATCGAAGTCGGCTGGGACCAGGTGCCCTCGCTCGTCATCGAGATGACCGACTCCTCGCAGGCCGCCGGCCAGCGCTTCGCCTACGGCGGCGGCTCCAACTCCGTCGACACCCTGCGCATCATCCGCACCTCGGTGAACGGCTCCGAGGAGGGCGTCAAGCGCCGCATCGTCTACAGCCGCGAGACCGGCGACGTCAAGCGCAACACCGTCTACGAGGGCGACCTCGTCACCTCCGGCAAGTTCGGCCTCGACTGGTCCAGCCTGCGCGCCGACCTCAATGCGATGGAGGGCGTCGCGTTCGACGACGTCACCGAAGTCGGCTACACCGTCACCCTCGGCGGCGGCTCGGTGCAGAACATCGACCCCGCGAGCGTGGTCCGCGCCTTCACGGTCGAGTACACCACCAAGCCGGTCAAGCCCACCCTCTACTCGCCGAGCGCCCTCGCCGACCCGAAGGTCGAGACCGCGCGGCCGGAGTTCAAGTGGTCCGGCGCCGACGGCTACACCTCCTTCATCCTCCAGATCTGGAACGCCGAGACGAACGTCTACGCCTCGCCGCTCACCGCGTTGCCGCCGACCGACTCCTTCGGCCGCTACGTCTGGACGCCGCCCGTCTACATCGGCACCGACGCCGCGGACGACGCCTGGGCGCTCAACAACAACACCAACTACCGCTGGCGCGTGGCGATGTTCAACGCCAAGTTCTCCGACACCAACGACGCGAGCGTCGCGTGGAGCGACTTCGCCGCCTTCGAGACGCGTCTTGCCCCGGCGAACGACTTCTCGACCCGCCTCGGCCGCGCCGACGTCAAGGTGCGCTACTACGGCCCGGCGACGAACGCGCTCGGCACGGTGATCGTGCAGCTCTTCCGCAACGCCGACTTCGCCGGCGTCCCCGCCGCGCAGACGCGCCTCTACGCCGCCGACCTCGCCGCCGAGGCGAACTCGCTCACCAACGCCGCGACCGTCTCCTTCCTCGGCCTCGACGAGGACGAGTACTTCGCCGTCGCCTTCATCGACCGCAACGGCAACGCCAAGCGCGAGCCCTACGAGACCTGGGGCTACTCCGCCCAGGTCGGCCTCTCGCTGCCGGCGATCTGGCGCCCGCTCGGCGCCCAGGTCGACCCGACCAGCTCCGAGGTGCCCGAGGTCGAGGTGTTCATGGAGGACACCGACGTCAACCGCGACGACGTCCTCGACTGGAACCAGGACGAGTCGCTGCTCGCCACCGCCGCGGCCGGCACCGCCTCCGGCGCCGACACGAGCGACGTCGACCTCGACGGCCTCACCGGCGACGAGGAGACCGGCGACACCTACACCAACAAGCAGCGGTGGGACACCGACGGCGACGGCATGCCCGACGGCTGGGAGGCCCGCTTCGCCGACACCGACCCGCTCATGGCCGACGCCGAGCTCGCCGCAGACGGCGACCTGATGGCATTCGCCGTCACCAACGGCATCTACCGCCTGGTCGCCGACGCCGCCGGCGCGCGCTACCTCGTGCGCGACACCAACTCCACCTACCGCGTGGGCGACGTGATCTCGACCACCAACCTCGTCACCACCTACGACTACACCACGGTCGTCGCCGACGAGACCGGCACCAACTTCGTCACCGTCACCTACGCCGGCCTCGGCACCAACGTCCTCGCGACCGGCACCTTCAAGATCGACTCCGTCTCGCCGGTGTCGGTGGCGCTCGTCCACGCCCAGGTCTACGACGAGTTCGGCTACTGGCAGTCCACCGCGGTCGACCCCGCCGACCCGCTCACCAAGCCGTTCACTGCGCTCGACAAGTACATGCTCGCGCGCTACTTCGAGGCGATCGGCTTCACCGGCGTCCGCGAGGAGGCGATGAACGTCGCGAAGACGTGGAAGGACTTCACCCTCAAGCCGCTCGACGCCGACTGCGACCGCGACGGCGTGGCCGACGGCTGGGAGCTCTACCTCATGTTCGGCACCAACGGCGTTGCCACCGCCCAGACCCTCGCGAAGCCCGTCGACGCCGAGATCAGCCCGTGGAAGTACGCCGACCGCGACGCCGACATCGACGGCGACGAACTCTCGCTCGTCGACGAATACGCCCAGGGCCGCACCCCGTCCGACCCGTGGAACATGTACTCCGTCTACGAGGAGCTGTTCGCCGCCGGCGTCGTGCCGGAGGACGCCGAGAAGTTCACCGACGCCAAGGCCCGCCGCTTCGCGATCGCCGCCGCCGACTACGACGACGACTGGGACCTCGACCAGATCTCCAACGTCCAGGAGATGTGGGCCTACTACCGCGACATGGACCGGCTCGCCGACATCGACCCGGAGAACCCGCGGTCCGACGGCTTCACGCCCGACTACTTCCGCATGATCGGCACCAACAGCTACCTCGGCGCCTACTACAACGGTGGCGAGTTCGTCGAGCGCGATGCCCGCGGTATCCTCGACATCACCGACCTCGAAATGGCCGGCACCCGCGACCTCTACCACTCCGGCTGGGATCTCTGGTCGATCGTCCGCTACTCCTACGCGCAGCAGGAGCAGGCGTCCGAGGAGGGCGTCAGCGAAGAGCTGAACATCGCCAACAAGTACACCTACGTGATGTACGAGGGCTACGAGGGTGTCACCGAGGATGCGCTCGTCGAGTTCCACCAGGCGCTCGGTCACCCGAGCTGCACCTCGCTGGGTGGTGTAATCGCCTCCCACGGCGGCATCGAAAAGATGAAGCAGGACATCCGCGAACAGTCGGTTAGCAGCCTCGACGCCGAGGGCTTCGAGACGCCCGAGCCGATGGTGCGGTTTACCTTCAAGTACACCGGCTTCGGCGTCCGCGACATAGTCGTCGACGTCTGGCAGTCCTCGTCAATCTATCCCGAGCGCGGCGAGCAGGTGACCGCCTCCTACGCGCTCCAGCCCGCCTTTGACGCCGGCATCGCCTACGCCAAGGCGAAGATCCCCTCGCGCGGCACCCTCAAGCAGGGCGCGGCGAAGTTCATCGCCTACCTCGACGCGAACGGCGACGGCGCGCTCTCGCCCGGCGAGACCTTCGGCGTCGCCGAGGCGAACGTGGGCTATTCCAACCTTGACCTCACCATCCGCCTCGGCGACGGCAACCCGGCGCTGCCGACCGTCAATCTCGTCGACAGCGGCACCAACGACACCGAGCGTCCGATTCAGACGGTGGCGATCGTCCGCACCAAGGTGAACGGCCAGTACGTCTCGCCGCGCGGCGTGATGCTCAAGCGCTACGACAACAACGTCAACCGCACCGCCATCTACCCGAGCGACTGGATTGACGAGGTCAACGGCTTCATCGGCGTTGACAAGTATCTTGCCTTTGATCCACAGGACGATATCGACCCGACCGACGAGACGCTGCCGGCGGTAGAGGAGGTGACGTACGAGATCGTCAAGCTGCGCCGCTCGTTCCTGATCGAAGGCGACGACGGCTACAAGATCAGCAACACCAACCTCAACCACTACATCTACACCGAGGTGGTCGAGGACGCCGACACCGGCGACACCTCCAACATCTACCACACCGTCGACCAGCGGGTGAACGAGGAGTTCACTCTCAGGTACTCAGTTGCGCGCGACGTCCCGCTCGAGGTTAAGGGCGAGGCCGCCTCGAAGCCTCGTCCCGGCCGACCGCGCGGTCACCAAGTTCTGGCTCGACATCGACGGCACCGTCTACGCCGGCGCCACCGGCGGCGGCTTCCTGCTGAAGAACCTGGTGACGGGCGACGTTCTCAACACCGCCCCCGGGCTGACCGGCGAGTACACGAGCCGCCGCGTGATTCTCGACGGCGACTGGTTCCGCGAGAACGGCATCGCCTTCACCGCAGGCGAGCACACGGTCAGGGTCGCGCTCGGCAACGACAAGTTCCCCGAGGCGCCGTCCGACACTGCGGAGTGGTCCGAGTCGGCCGAGTTCAGCGTCGCCGCTGACGCCGCCTTCGACGGCAAGCTCGCCGTCAGGGTGGTCCACCCGGTCGTGACCAACGAAGGCGCGTTCACCACCATTACCGTCGCCGCCTACGAGCGGCCCGACCTCGCCAACCCGGTGGCGGTCGCGACCGGCCTTGCCAACGGCGAGGCGGTGGAGCTCGGTGGACTCAGGACCGGCAGGAAGTACTACCTCGCCGCCTGGTACGTGAAGAACGCCGCCGACGGACGCAGCGGCTCCAGCGCGGCGGATCCGACCGTTCGCATGCCCTACGATACCTGGGGCTATCTGACGATGCTTGGGGCGGTGACGAACGGCTTCAACGCCGCGTCGGTCGCGGCGACCGAGAAGTCGGTGCCGACGAACACCATCTGGATGCAGGACACCGACTGGAACGACAACGGCGTCGCCGACCGGCTCGAGAACATCAAGTCCGTGCCGGGCCTCACGCCGTCCGAGGCGCCGGAGTGGGAGGACGTCGACTGCGACGGCATCCCGGACCAGGACGACGAGGATCCCGTCTTCGACAACTCGAAGAAGTCCGCCGAGGGCGATGTGATGGCCAAGGCGACGATCAAGATGCTGACGGTGCAGATCGGCACCGTGGAGCTCGAGACCAACTGGGTTACCTACGTTGTCTACGACCCCGAGGGCGAGCCGACCGCCGACCGCCTCGATGGCGACACTATCGTCATTCCGCGCGGCACCAAGGCGAGCGAGCTTAAGAGTCTCTACACGACTTACCTCTATGGTCGCAAGAAGAGCGCGCCGCTCGGCATCGGCAGGGCGACGGATCTCGCCGAGGGCGTCGTCTACGCCCACGAGTGGAAGGACGTCGTCCTCGTCCACCACCAGGTCTACGAGCGCTTCGGCTTCCATCCGGACACCGCGAACGCGCTCACGGCGCCCTCGAACTGGGTCAACACCGCAAAGTTCACCGCGCTCGACAAGTACATCGTGACCAACTACCTCTACGCGATCGGCGCGGTCGCCGATCCCGCCTCGTTCACCAACTGGGTGCTCAACGCCCGTCGCGTCGACTTCGACTACGACGGCCTCACCGACGGCTGGGAGCTTTACACGATGTTCGGCGCCAACGCCGTGCAGACGCTCGACAAGACGGCGAAGGCCGACGTCATCAACGCGTGGGTCGCGGACGACCGCAACCTCGACGCCGACGGCGACGGGCTCACCAACCTCCACGAGTACGACGGCGGCTTCGAACCCTCCGATCCGTGGGATCCGACGTCGGTGTACAAGAACTTCCTCGGTTACGGTCTGCTGCTGCCGGGCACGCCGGAGTTCACGGACAAGGACGCGCGCAGGTTCGGCATCGACGCGGCGGATGTCAACAAGGACGACGACAACGACCTCCTCACCAACCTCCAGGAGATCCAGGCGTACTACTTCTCCACGAACGCGTTCTCCGACATCGACCCGGAGAAGGCGTGGAGCGACGGTGCGACGCCGGACTACTTCCGCGCCGTCGGTTCGACCTACCTCGGCCTGCTCTTCAACGGTGGCGAGTTCATCGAGCCGGAGCTGCGCAAGGCGATGGGCATCGAGACGCTCGTCAGGGACGGCACGCGCGACTACAATCTGCGCGGTTGGGACGCTTGGTCGACGGCGCGGTACTCGATTCTCAATAGCGAGCAGACCGTCAACATCGACGGCGTCGTAAGCGACGAGCTGATGCTCTTGATCCGCTACTGGAACGTGATCAGGCCCGGCGAGTTCACCGGCACGACCGTCAAGGACGCCCTGGACTTCTTCCATGAAATCTGGGCAGGCGTCGTCCGCCTCATCGACAGCCAGGGCAACATCCTTATCGAGGGCAAGAACGCGAGCGTGAGCGGCCCCGGCACCATCCACCAGGCCGACGCTGCGCAGACCACCACGCAGGTCGTGGCCTTCTTCGGCGGCCAGGCGAAGATGGAGGAGACGATCGCGAAGAACAAGAAGGACATCACGGCCGACCAGATCGTCGCACCCGAGCCGGAGGTCGAGCTGGTGCTCAAGTACGCGGGCAACGAATCGTACGACGTTGTCATCGAGGCGTGGCAGACCAGTCTGGCGTATCCCGAGTACGGCAGGCAGCTGACGGCCAAGTGGACGTCGCCAGTGAAGTTCACGGCCGGCGTCGTGCAGACTGTTCTCGCCACTCCGGCGGCCGGAGCGCTCCTGCAGGGCCCGGCGCGGTTCGTCGCCTACATCGACCAGGATGGCAGCGGCACGCTCTCCGCGGGCGACATCTTCGGCGAGGCGGAGACGATCGTCGGCTATCTCGGTCCGAGGCTGACGATCAGGATGGGCGCGGAGAAGGACTACTCCTATCCGCTCGTCCGCGTGCAGGCGACGAACGACTGCTCCATCGTCGCGCTCGTCCGCTCCAAGATCAACGACGTCCCGCTCTACAGCCAGGTCGCCGGCGTCTACTACTGCTACCTGCCGAACAACGCCGCGCGCGAGGCGCTCTACCCGATCGAGTTCTTCACCGAGGAGCACACCGGCATCGACCGCGACCTCGCCCTCGACTTCGGCGAGGAGCTGGAGCAGGTCGAGTCCGTCACCTACGAAATCCTCCACCTCGACCTGGCGGGAATCAACGACGTCAACGTCACCAACCTCAACAACTACACCTGGGTGGAGGAGGTCGAGACCGACGAGGGCGTCTCCAACGTAGTGCACTTCGTGAACCAGAGCGTCAACGAGGAGATTACCTTCCGCTACTCCAACACCCGCGACAAGGCGGACGTCTGGGGCGTCGCCGAGGCGGTTGTCAGCAACGTCACCGTTTCGTTCACCGTCCCGACCGACGGCTACGCCAACACTCGCTTCTGGCTCAAGGTCAACGGCACGGTCCACGATGGCGAGTACCACCACGGCTTCCTGATTCCGCCGGCGGCGGAAGGGGTGGTCATCCTCGACCAGGAATGGCTCGACAAGGAGGGGATTGCCTTCCAGCCCGGCGAAAACAGGGTGCAGGTGCTGCTCGGCAACGACAAGTATGATTACACCGAGGCCGTCGACGAATGGTCCGACGAGGCGCGGTTCAGCGTCAACGCCAAGCCAGTCCGTGCCGGCAAGATCGCGGTCGAGGTGCAGCATCCGCTTGTCGACTTCGACGGCGGCGTCACCATCGCGGTGTACGAGGGCGCCGACCTCGCGAACCCGGTCGCGGTGACGAACGACGTCGCGTCCGACGTCGCGGTCGTCATCGGCGGCCTCAGACCCGGCGCGAAGTACTACCTCGCCGCCTGGTACGTGAAGGACCCGGAGGACGGCCGTCCCACCGCCGCATTGCGCGCGCCGTGGGACAGCTGGGGCTACTACTGCAACCTGACGGCGACGAACGCGCTGCAGGTCGCCTCCTCCTACGGCTTCGACCCGGTGGCGGTCGCGGCGGATGAGACGCTGGTGCCGACCAACGCCGTCTGGCTGCAGGACACCGACTTCAACGACAACGGCATCGCCGACCGCGAGGAGGACTTCCTCGACGTTCCCGCGTTCTACGACCGCGAGCTCGTGGTCGAGTACGGCTTCGACATCGCCGGCGCCGAGGAGCGCCGCACCAGCGGTGGCGGTTCGACTGCCACGCTCGGGGCGATGGCCTACGCGGTGGTGCCCTACGCGACGGTGGCGACGACCAACGAGCACGGCGCGACGGTCTGGTACGCGGTCGTCGTCGACCCGGCCGACCCCTCGTCCTCCAACGTCACCAGCGTCGGCATCGCTGAGGGCACGCCGCTCTCCGAGCTGAAGCTCGCCTCCACCTACTATTACGGCAAGGAGCTGGCGCTCGGCACCAACGTCACGTTCGCGGCCGACGCGCCGCAGAAGGTGACGGCCTCGCTGGTGCAGGGCGTCGTGCTCGTCCACGCGCAGGTGCTCGACCGCTTCGGATTCGACCCGGCGACGGCCAACAGCGGCATCGAGCCCGGCGCCCGCGTCCGCTCGAAGGACTTCACCAAGCGCGACAAGTCCAGGTATCTCGCCGACTACCTCGCGAACGCGCTCGGCGTCACCAATGTCGCGGAGTACGTGCTCAGCGCTTCCGTCGACGACTCCGACCCCGTTTACGGCGGCATGGGCGACGGCATCTCCGACGGCTGGGAACTCTACATGATGTTCAGGCCCGACGGCATCCAGGACGGCGTGGTCGGCACGGTCGAAGACCTCTCCGACGAGCGGGTCAAGCTCTCGCCGTGGAACTACGGCGACCGCGAGGGCGACCTCGACAACGAGGGCCTCTCCAACCTGCTCGAGTACGACGGCGGCCACTTCCCGACCAACCCCTACGACGTCGACACCGACAACGACAACGTGACCGACCTCTACGCCTGGCGTTACGCGCTCAAGGGCGACGAGGGCGACGTCGACCTCGACGGCGACGGGCTCTCCAACTACGCCGAGTACCTGATCAGCGAGGTCTTCCAGTTCCACACCCTCGATCCTCGCAACCCGAAGACCGACGGCGCGTGCGTCGACTACTTCCGCAAAGTGGGGCAGCTCTACCTCGGCGAGCTCTTCACCGACCACGACCAGGTCTCCGACGTCTGGGAGGCGGCGCACGCAACCGAGGCGCCCGATACCGGCGACATCTGGGCCAACCGCTACGTCTACGACCCGGAGAAGGACCTCGACGAGGACGGCTGGTCGAACTACGCCGAGGCGCGTGCCGGCACCAGCCCGGAGGTGGCCGACTCCATCGGCATCGACCAGATGACCCTGGCCGAGCACCCGGTCCCGATCATCGAGGCGACGGTAGTCTACAACGGCTACGACCCGATCTACGGCCCGATCGTCTTCCGCGCCTGGAACCAGAAGTACGACCCGGAGATGATGCACGCGCCCGATGCGATCTGGACGGTGCCCTCGAGCGTCTCCCGCGGCAGCGACGGCAACGGCACCACGACGGACGCCGGCGCGCAGGTCCTGGAGGCCGCCAAGTATGTCGGCGTCAAGCCGGCCGGCCGCGTCGTCTACAGCCTCGGCCCGGGCTCGGTGACGCCCGGCTCGGTGAAGATCTACTTCCGCGATCCGGCCTTCCGCCGCGCGGTGGTGCGCGACAGGACCGAAGTCTACGTCTCCGACGCCGGCGTCTCGCAGGCGAAGTGGTATGCGCTCGTCCAGGACAAGAACGGCGAGCTCGTAACCTCCATCACCAACCAGACCGCCGTCGCGGTGGGCTCGATCGACTACACCACCGGCAAGGTCGAGATCGACTTCGGCTCCGCCGCGCTTAGCGGCAGCGTCTACGCCCAGATGATCAACGCGTCGAGCGGCAACGAGAAGCTCGACTCCGACATCACCCGCTCGCTCCAGTACTACAACTGCGAGAAGCTCAACCTCGACGCGAGCTACGTGAAGCTCGAGTGGAACCGCACCCGCGTCGGCACCAACGTCGGCGGCGTCTACTACCTGGGCGACGCCGACCCCGCCACCTCGAGCACCAAGACTGGAAACACCGCCGGCGAGGGCGGCAGCTCCTCGAGCTTCACCGCCATGAGCCGCGGCTACGTGCGCGAGGGCCTGAACAACTTCGTCGTGTACGCCGACCAGAACGGCGACAACGACTACACGCCGGGCGAGCCCTTCGGCTTCGTGCGCGACGTCGACGTCGGCTGGCAGGGCGCCAAGTTCTCGGTCCAGCTCTCCGAGACCTCGCCGGTCTTCGCCCGCGTCAACATCCGGACCGAGGAGAACGACCGCGTCAACCTCTATGGCGTCTACAGCGACACCATGTTCATCACCAACTACGCCAGCCTCGCCGGCAGCCAAAGCACCGACGAATCCGCCTCGACCACCGACGGCCGCTACATCCACGTCAGGATCGACCGCTACGCCGTCAACGGTGTGCCGATCGGCCCGAACGCCGGCCAGATCAACCTGCCCGACAACGTGCTGGTCGACAAGTACATCGACTGCAACGTCCGCTGCGTCTTCCACGAAGGCGACTTCCTCAAGTCCGACGAGCTCGACATCGACTGGTCCACCTTCGAGCAGATGTCCGAGGACGAGAACATCGCGAAGCTCAAGGACCCCGACATCACCTCGGTCGCCTACCGCATCGTGGTCGACAACTCGCTGGTGGTGAGCCCGGCCACCAACAACCTCTCGCTCGCCTGCGTGTTCACCCGCCGCTTCGACGCCGCCGACTACCGCCAGGTGCCGCTGCTGCCCGCCGAGGAGCTCGTCTGCCACGGCGCGCGGCCGACCTTCCGCTGGTCGATGAACGGCAAGAACACCTACACCGCCTTCCAGCTGCAGATCCTCAGCGGCTCGACCGTGGTCTACGACAGCGGCCTCAGGCCCGCGCCGTGCATGGACCAGGAGGGCATGTACACCTGGACCGCCCCGATCTCCGTCGGCGACCAGATGCCCAGCGGGCGGATCCTCTCCTCGCACGGCAACTTCACCTGGCGCGTCGCGATGTACAACGCCAAGTTCAAGCCCAGCCCGTACGTCAACGCCTTCTCGGCCGCCGCCACGCTCCACACCGACGTCAACGTCCAGCAGGACGTGGACGACGACGGCTTCAACGCCATCAAGGTCTGCGTGAAGTACACCGGCCCGCTGCACGTGCTCGCCAACTGCGACGAGAGCGGCACCGCCGGCAGGGTGCGCCTCCAGGCGTTCACCACCGCCGACTTCAGCGGCGTGCCGTCCTCGCAGGCGCTGGTCACCGGCAAGGACAAGATCGCCGACCCCTCGTACACGATGGCGAACGCGAAGCTGATCGGCCTCCCCGCCGGCACCTACTACATCCGCGCCTACATCGACTCCAACGGCAACTTCCAGAAGGACGACTGGGAGTCCTGGGGCCAGGCCACGGTCCCGGTCACCGTCGGCGCCGGCGACTCCGCCCCCGTCGTCGGCCTCTACATCGAGGACGCCGACACCAACCACGACTGGGTGCCCGACGCGCTCGAGTTCAACCCCACCACAGGCCAGCTCAAGGACGCCTACAGCCCGATCAAGGTCACCGGCGAGTTCCTGATGTCGAAGAAGCTCTCCGAAGCCGTCTCCGCCGACACCCTCGAGGCCGGCGTCTCCACCTACCTCTCCGGCGCCACCCTCTCCGCGTTCCAGTACGCCGACGTGATCGGCACGCTGCTCGGCGTCAACTCGAGCGGCGAGACTACGACCATCAACGCCATCCGCAAGGCGGTGGAGAAGAAGGTCAAGGCCGGCACGGTGAGGATCACCTCGATCAAGTTCGACCCGACCGGCAAGAAGGTGGTTCTCGCGGTCGACGCCGAGGTTGCCGACTCCGTGGCGGGCGATCTCTTCTCGAAGATCTTCGAGTATTCGCCCGGCGACGAGGTGGTCGTGAAGGTCAAGGTCTTCCGCAAGGACTCGCTGGTGCAGGCCGAGTGGGTGCCTGTCGGGGACGCGCAGACCGTCTCGGTCGGCGTGCACAGCCAGGAGGTCTCGGTGCCGCTCCCGAGCGGCACGGACTACACCAGCGGCTTCTACCGCGTCGAGATCGAGCAGTAGGGTTCGTGGTTCGTGGCTCGCGGGTCGTGGATCGTGAAAAAGGAAAAAAGGAGAAAATGAAGCAGAAGGAAATCAGAAAGGTGCTGGTGGTGAACTCCGGTTCGAGTTCGCTCAAGTACCAGCTCTTCGACATGAAGTCCGAGACGCGCCTCGCCAAGGGGCTCGTCGAGCGCATCGGCTGCGGCGGCCCGAAGGACCACGCCGCGGCCCTGGCGCAGGTCGTCGCCGATCTCGGCGACGCCGCGAAGGGGATCGACGCCATCGGCCACCGCATCCTCCACGGCGGCGAGGTCTTCACCGACTCCGCGCTGATGACCAAGGCGAACATGGCGAAGGCGAAGAAGCTCGTGAAGTTCGGCCCCCTGCACATGCCCGCCAACCTCGGCGGCATCGAGGCGTGCGAGAAGATCTTCAAGGGCGTCCCCAACGTCGGCGTCTTCGACACCGCCTTCCACATCGCGACGATGCCCGACTGCGCCGGCATGTACGCGATCGACCCGAAGTACTACAAGAAGATGGGGATCCGCAAGTACGGCTTCCACGGAACCTCGCACAAGTTCATCACCCAGGCCGCGGCGAAGTTCCTCAAGAAGCCGGTCTCCAGGGTCAACCTCGTCACCTGCCACCTCGGCAACGGCTCCTCGCTCGCGGCGATCAAGAACGGCGGCGTCGTGGACACCTCGATGGGCCTCACCCCGCTCGCCGGCATGGTGATGGGCACGCGCTGCGGCGACATCGACGCGGCGGCGGTGCTCGCGATCATGGAGGCGGAGAAGCGCACCCCCGCCGAGATGGACACCATCCTCAACAAGAAGTCGGGCCTCCTCGCGCTCGCCGGCTCCAGCGACTGCCGCGACATCTGCGCCAAGGCGGAGAAGGGCGACAAGGCGGCCGAGCTCGCGCTCGAGATGCTCGCCTACCGCGTGGCGCTCTACATCGGCGCCTACAACACCGTCATCGGCGGCGCCGACGCGATCGTGATGACCGGCGGCATCGGCGAGAACTCCAAGGAGGTGCGCGAGCGGATCATCCGCCGCCTCGGCGCGCTCGGGATCAAGCTCGACCCCAAGGCCAACCAGGTCCGCGGCGAGCTCAAGGTCATCTCCGCCAGGGGCTCCAAGATCCCGGTGGTCATCATACCCACCAACGAGGAGCTCATGATCGCCCGCGACACCGTAAAGGTATTGAGCAAATGAATATGAAGAACTCGGCGAGGGACATTAGACAAGAGACGAGAGGTGGTTTCACTCCTCGCGTCTGAAGTCTCGTGTCTCGCGTCAAAAAGACCAAAGCAACACCATGAACGCAATCAAGGAAATCATCGAAAAGGCCTCGAAGCTGAACGGCACCGTCGTTCTGCCCGAGGGCATGGACCCCCGCGTCGTCACTGCCGCCTGCGCCTGCGTCGACCGCAAGATCTGCACCCCGGTCGTCCTCGGCACCGCCGAGGAAATCGCCGCGGCCGAGGAGAAGGCCGGCCTCAGGCTCGCCGACCGCGGCATCAAGACGATCGACTACACTTTAGGCGACGCCGAGCTCGAGAACGCCTACCTCGAGGCGTGGAACGCCAAGGAGTCGAAGAAGCCCGCCGAGAAGCAGAAGATCATCGACCTCGCCGGCGCCCAGAAGACGCTCCGCACCAAGCGCATCTACTTCGGCGGCATGATGGTGAAGCTCGGCCGCGTCGACGGACTCGTCGCCGGTTCGATCGCCTCCACCGGCGACATGCTCCGCGCCGCCTTCCACACCCTCGGCACCCAGAAGGGAGTCAAGACCGCCTCGAGCTGCTTCATCCTCGACCTCAAGACGCCGACGGCTTCCGGCGACGGCGTGCTCGCCTTCGGCGACTGCGCGGTCATCCCCGACCCCACCGCCGAGCAGCTTGTGGACATCGGCCTCGCCACCGCGCAGACCTACCGCGACCTCACCGGCAAGGAGCCGCGCGTTGCGTACCTCTCCTTCTCCACCAAGGGCTCCGCGGCGGGTCCGCTGGTCGAGAAGGTGCAGAAGGCGGTCGAGCTCGCCAAGCCCCGCTTCGCCGAGGCCGGCATCAAGATGGACGGCGAGCTCCAGTTCGACGCGGCGGTCGTCCCCGCGACCGGCAAGCAGAAGAACCCGGACGGCGCCGTCCAGGGCGACGCCAACGTCTTCATCTTCCCCGACCTCAACGCCGGCAACATCGGCTACAAGATCGCCCAGCGCCTCGGCGGCGCCGACGCGATCGGGCCGAACCTCCAGGGCCTCGCCAAGGCGATGAACGACCTCTCCCGCGGCTGCTCCGCCGAGGACATCGTGGGAACCATCTGCGTGACGTTGCTGCAAAGCACCACCAAGTAGCCTAGAAACCTAGAATACTAGAATCCTAGAAACCTAGAAAACCATGACACCAGAACAAATGCTATCGCGCGCGAAGCAAGTCTTCGACATTGAGATCGAGGGTCTCGAGAAGACCCGCGACTCGGTCGGCGACTCCTTCGTCAGGGCCGTCGAGATGATCCTCGACTGCGCCTCGCGCGGCGGCATCCTGGTGGTCACCGGCGTCGGCAAGAACCTGCACGTCGCCGAGAAGATGAGCGCCATCTTCTCGTCGACCGGGACGCGCTCGATCGTCCTCAACCCGGTGCAGGCGATGCACGGCGACCTCGGCATGGTGTCGGCGAAGGACATCCTCCTCGCGCTCTCCTTCTCGGGCGAGTCCGCCGAGGTGAACAACCTCATCCCGGCGATCCGTCGCCACGGGCTCAAGGTGATCTCGATGACCGGCCGGCCGGACTCCACGCTCGCGACCTTAAGCGACGTGCACATCGAGATCCCCTGCGGCAGGGAGGCGTGCCCGTTCGGGATGGCGCCGACCAACTCCACCACCGCCACGATGGCGATGGGCGACGCGCTCGCGATGGTGCTCATCGACGCGCAGAAGTTCGCGATCGAGGACTACGCGATGAACCATCCCGCCGGGGCGATCGGCCGCGCGCTGGTGATGAAGGTGACCGACGTCATGCGCACCGGCGAGCGGCTGGCGCTCGTCCGCCCTGAGGCTACGGTGACGGAGGCGCTGATGGCGATGACCAGGGCGCAGGGCGGCTCGGCGGTGGTGATCGACGCGGAAGGCGGGCTCGCCGGGATCTTCACCGACGGCGACTTCCGCCGGATCATGAGCGGGGGCGCGATTTCGCTCGCGTCGCCCATCTCGAAATACATGACCGCGAATCCGCTTTTCGTGAGGGACGACGCCTACGCCGCCGAGCTCCTCAAGATCTTCGAGAAGAAGCGCATCGACGACCTGCCGGTGTGCGACGCGTCCGGCCGGGTGGTCGGGCTCGTGGACATCCAGGACCTCCCCAAGATGAAAGTGCTTTAGCACCAAGCGAAAGGAACGACAAGATGAACATCAAGACTGCTTCTGCCGCGCTGATTGCCGCGCTCGCCGCGACCGTCGCGCTTTCCGCGCCGAAAGTCCGCCGCGCCGCCGACGGCGACGAGGTCACCCAGGGCCGCGGCGCCAAGATCATCATCGCCCAGGAGCCGCGCCTCGGCCTGGCGGCGTGCCTTTCCGCGCCCTCGGTCAACGGTGCCTCGCTGATTGGCCAGTGCTACAAGAAGCCGCGCAAATGGATCGTCCTCGAGACCAAGTACGACACCTTCGGCACCGAGCGGTCGAGGTTCCTCGAGCAGCTCACCTTCACCTGGCACGTCCTCCTGGACACCAAGAGCGCCACCGAGAACAAGGGCAACAAGGAGGGCCTCGCCCCCTACAGCTACTTCACCGCGGCCACGACCTACGTGAACATCCCGATGGGCTCCCACGCCGCGAGCGTGGTGCTGCCGCCGAGCTGCCTCGAGCGCTTCGGCGAGCCGAAGGCGGTGGGCCTCGAGATCACCAACCAGAACGGCGAGCTGCTCGCCGGCGACACCTGGAGCGAGGTGAAGGGCATCGCGCCCCACACCAAGTTCTGGGACGACCAGAAGATCATGGGCGCCGTCACCAAGGAGGGCAGCCCCATGATCGAGCGCCGCCAGGGCCTCCTCGACCGCTCCAAGACCATCTGGGCGCTGGTCTTCCCGAACGACTACGAGCAGGTGGCGCAGTAACGACAACCAAGAAGTCCGGCAATGGCAAAGAAGTTCCTCACCCTCAACATCGGCGCGACCAACGTCGCGCTCGCGGAGTACGAGAGCGCCGCGCGCGGCTCGCTCACGCTGCTCCGCTACGGCGTCGCCCAGCTGGCGGCGCCGATCGACGGCGGCAACGCCGAGACCATCCTCGCCCCGGCGCTCATGGAGATCGTGCGCACCACCGGCATCCGCCCCGGCAAGGTGGGCCTCGCGCTCGCCGGGCAGATGGTGTTCCCGAAGTTCGCGGCGGTGCCGATGGCCGGCGGCACCGAGAAGTTCGAGCAGATGGTCCGCAACGAGATCGAGCAGAACATCCCGTTCCCGATCGACGAGATGGTGTGCGACCGCCAGGTGCTGGGCGACACCGAGGGCGGCGACAAGTCGGTGATGATCGTCGCGGCCAAGGTCGACCAGGTCGAGGCCGTCTGCGACGCCGTCGCCTCGGCCGGCTTCAGCCCCGAGCTCGTGGACGTCGCGCCGATCGCGCTCACCAACGCCGTGCGCGCCGCGCGCCCGGACGAGGCGGACGGCTGCCTCGTCATCCTCGACATCGGCGCGCGGACCACCTCGCTGGTGATCGTCGAGGGCGACAAGCTCTACAACCGCTCCATCCCCGTCGCCGGCAACGCGATCACCAAGGAGATCTCCGCCGCGCTCGGCTGCTCGCTCGAGGAGGCCGAGCAGGTCAAGTTCGAGAAGGGCTACGTCTCCGTCGGCGGCGTCACCGAGGACGAGGACGAGGTCGCCGACCGCGTCTCCAAGGTCTGCCGCGCGGTGATGACGCGCCTCAACGCCGAGATCTCCCGCTCGATCAACTTCTACCGCAGCCAGCAGCAGGGCGGCACCCCGGCGAAGCTCTACCTCACCGGCGGCACCTCGCTCCTGCCCCAGGCCGACCAGTTCTTCGCCGAGTCGCTCGGCATCGAGGTGGAGCTCTTCAACCCCTTCGAGGCCATCGCCGCCGGTCCCGCCGTCGACGCGGACGCCCTCGCCTCCGACGCGGCGCTCCTCGGCGTCACCGCCGGGCTGGCGCAGCGCGAGGCCGGCGCCGCCCGCTTCGAGATCAACCTGCTGCCGCCGTCGATCGTCTCCGCCCGCGCCGAGAAGGCGCGCATCCCGGTGCTCGCCGCCGGCGGCGCGATGGTCGTCGCCGCGCTCGTCCTGCTGATGCTCGCGTTCGACCGCGAGGCCGCCGAGATCTCCGCCCGCCGCGACGCCGTCGCCACGCGCATCTCCTCCCTCTCCTCCTTCGACGCCAAGGTCACCGCCGCGACCAGGGCCGCCGCTACCGCCCAGGTCGACGCCGAGCGGCTGCGCGCGACGCTCCTGGAGCGCTCGCGCGCGATGCACCGGCTCAACGTGGTGCGCGCGTCGCTCCTGGACGGCATGTGGATCGAGAGCTGGAAGGACGGCCGGATCACCGTCCGCGCCTGGATCGACCGCGTCAAGGGCAAGGCCCCGGCCGGCAAGACCATCGGCGAGTTCGTGGTCGACCGCCTCAAGACCAAGGGCGCCGCCGAAGAGGTGAAGATCCTCGACATCTCGCGCATCGGCGCGGCCAAGGGCGGCGACGGGCAGATCGAGCAGTTTACGCTGGAGGTCAAGTTCAAATGAACAAGTCGAAGATCGTGCTGGCCGCCGTGGGCGGCGTAATCGGTGTCGCGGCGCTGGCGGCGGCGTTCCTCGCCTGGCGGTCGTGGTCCGCCGTTTCCGAGGCGCGCGACGGCGGCGACTCCGGCGAAGGGCTCGACAGCGTGGTCGCCAAGGCCGCCAGCCTCTCGCGCAAGGCCGTCTACCCCTGCGCCGCGAGCGTCAAGGCCATCGACGCCAACCGCGAGCGCTTCGAGGAGTGGCGGGACGAGGCCGCGCGCCTCGCCGCGCGCGGCGACCGCAAGTTCGACCCGACCACCCCGGCCGCGTTCAAGGAGCTCCTGCTCGCCGAGGCGAAGCGCCTCTCCGCGCTGCCCGGCTCCGTCGACGGCGCCATCGTCAAGCCCGGCTTCCCGTTCGGCGCCTTCCGCGAGTACATCCTCGACGGCAAGCTGCCGCCCGAGGCGCAGCTTCCGAAGCTCCAGCGGCAGTGGGACGACGTCACCTTCTTCGTCGAGGAGCTCGCCAAGGCCGGCGTCGGCGAGCTCACCGCCGTCGAGTTCAGCGCCGCCGCGCCCGAGCCGGAGAAGAAGCCCGAGCCGCGCAAGGGGCAGAAGAAGCCCAAGCGCAAGGACTCGAAGGCGGGCGGCGCCGAGGGGCCGAAGGAGCTGGTCGAGAGGTACACCCTCCAGTTCACCGCCTCGCCAGCCGCGTTCGTCCGCGTCGTCAACGCGTTCGGCGTCTGCGACCGCTTCGTGACGGTCGACGACTTCTCCTTCGCCCGCGCCAAGGACGACGTCAAGGAGGCGTTCGACGCCCAGGAGAAGAAGGACGCGCCCGCCGCGTCGTCACGCCGCTCGCGCCGCTCGCGCCGCGGCGAGTCAGAGGCGGCCGAGGAGAAGAAGGCCGAGTCGCCGCGCGAGGCCGCCATCCGCCAGGGCGTCGTCACCGACCCCGCCCTCGCCACCCCGCTCTCGGTCACGCTCAAGCTGACCGTGCGCGACTTCGGCACCCTCGCCGCCGGCGAACATGAAGAGGAGGAGGAGAAGAAATGATTTCCCGTTCCGGCAAGGAGAACTTCATATCCGCCCACTACGACTGGATCGTAGCCGCCGTCGGCGCGCTCGCGCTTGTCGGCGCCGCGGCGTTCTTCGTCACCAAGCTCGGCCTCGACCCCGATGCCGCCGCCGCCGATGCCGCCGCCGAGGTCGACCGCCTCAAGCCCGCCGAGACCGGCGTCAAGGAGCCCGACTTCACCGAGTTCGGCGTCGCCATGCGCGTTGCCAAGAAGCCGACGACGGTGGACGACGTCCCCGCCGACAAGGAGAGCTTCCTCGCCAGCGAGCGCCGCGTCAAGTGCATCAACCCCGACTGCGCGAAAGCCATCCCCGGCGGACTTGAGGTCTGCCCGTTCTGCCAGAAGAAGCAGGAGACCGAGAAGCAGGTCGCCTTCGACGGCGACGGCGACGGACTGCCCGACAAGTGGGAGAAGCTCAACAAGCTCAACCCCGCCGACGCCGCCGACGCCAACGCCGACAACGACGGCGACGGCTTCACCAACCTCGAGGAGTACCAGGCGAAGACCGACCCCAACGACCGCAACTCCCACCCGGACTACCTCGACTCGCTTAAGGTCGTCCTGCCGCTCAACGAGACATATCTGCCGTTCGCCTTCCGCAAGGCCAACAAGATCCCCAGCGGCTGGCGGCTCGAGTTCTTCGACCCCAAGCGCAAGGACGAGTACGGCCGCGTCGGCGCCACCGTCACCGCGCTCGTGGGCGAGCCGATCGGCTCCTACGGCTACAAGCTCGTCAAGTACGAGCCCAAGACCGTGATGCGCGAGATAAAGGGCAGCAGCCTCAAGAAGCCCGTCGACGTCTCCGAGGCCGTCGTCGAGCGCGAGAGCGACCACAAGCAGGTCACGCTCGTCGTCCAGGCCGGCGGCACCAAGAACCTCAAGTTCGCGCCAATCGACATCCAGGCCACGCTCTCCTACGAGCGCAACGGCGCCGTCACCTTCAAGGTGGTGCCGGGCGAGACGATCGACTTGAGCGGCGCCAAGTTCAAGGTGACCGACATCAAGGCCGTCGGCAAGGGCGCCAAAGTCACTTTCGAGGAAGTCGCGAAGGGACGCAAAAGAACCCTGGACGCCCTTGAATGATTCACCGAAATAGTGTATAATTCTTTCACTTACCCAAGGAATAGGCAGTAGCAATGACGAACATGAACGTCGCCCTTGTCTCCTGCGCCCGGTTCGCATCGGCGCAAGACGATCTCGACGCGTTGCTGAACGACCTCGAGTCGGATAATCCGGCCGCCGAGAATGCAGCCGCGAAGCCCGCGGAGACAGCCCCCGCTGCCGAAGCGCCCGCAGTTGCGGAAGAGCCAGCGCCCGCAGTCGAGGAACCGGCGCCCGTTGCGAAAGAGCCAGCCGCCGAAGCGCTAGCTGCTGAGGAACCGGCGCCAGCGGCCGAAGAGCCCGCCGCAGCAGAAGAACCTGCAACCGAAGCGCCTGCTGCGGAAGCGCCAGCCGATGAGGAACCGGCGCCAGCTACGGAAGAGCCTGCGGTCGAAACGCCTGCCGCGGAAGAGCCTGCCGCTGAGGAGCCGGCGCCAGTGTCCGAAGAGCCCGCCGCCGAAGAGCCGACCCCCGCCGAAGAGCCTGTATCGGAGCCAGCGGCTTCAGCCGCTGATGAGCCCGCCGCCGAGCCCAAAACCTCCAACGCCGAAATGGACGAGCTCCTCGACAACATCGTCACCACCGAGACCAACCGCCGTATGCAGCGCGACCTCCAGGCTCGGCGCGAGATTGATGCCGCCCGCGCCTGCATGAAGGAGGAGGAGTACCTCGACGCCGAGCGCCACTACTCCACCGCCGAGAAGCTGCTGGGCGACAGCCCCGCGAACAAGAACCTGCGCAAGGAGTGCGTGCAGGGCTCCGGCGAGGCGTTCCTCCGCGCGGCGAAGCAGGAGCGCGCGCTCGGCCAGAACGAGCAGGCGTTCGAGCACCTGCAGAAGGCGATCGACCGCGGCCACCCGAAGGCCCGCCGCCTGATGGAGAGCTGGAAGGCCGAAGGCCCCGTCGTCTCGTCCGCCGCGGATCCCGCGGCGGCCGCGGCGAACCACCACCGCCGCAACGACGCCGACTACAAGCTCTCCCGCGAGCACATCCGCCGCCTCCTGCGGCGCAGCACCCACCACCTTGCGGTCGGCGACATGGACAAGGCGCTCGAGGAAGTGGAGACCGTCCTCGTCAACGACAAGTACAACACCGAGGCGATTCGCCTGCGGAAGGCGATCATCGCCCGCCGCGACAAGGTGCTCAAGCAAGAGCGCGTCGCCGCGCGCGACGGGATGATCGCCGACGTCGACGAGGCGTGGCGCCCGGTCTACGCGCCCAACGCCGTCTCCCTCGGCGAAGGCGCCGCCGAGACGGTGAAGTCCTCGGCCGGCGACGACCCCGAGCGCACCACCGAGCAGGAGATCATCGAGCGCATGAAGAAGATCCGCCTGCCGGAGATCAAGTTCAACCCGCCGGCCACGATCATGGACGCGGTGCAGTTCTTCATCCAGGCGTCGAAGGACTACGACAACCCCGACCTCCCGCCCGAGCGCCGCGGCTTCAACTTCTACCTCCGCCCGCGGGAGCAGCTGGCCGCCGCCACCGACAACTCCGCCGAAGAGGCCAACGACTTCTCCTCCACCGGCGAGGAGGACGAGTCCGCCCAGAACACCCACGGCCTCGCCCCGATCCCCACCATCTCCGCGAACAACATCTCCTTCTACGAGGCGCTGAAGCTCGTCTGCGACTCCGTGGACTACAAGTTCATCGTCCGCGGCTCCATCGTCATGGTGATGCACAAGGACATGTCCACCGCCGAGATCCTCGCGCGCAAGTACAACGTGCCCGAGTCGTTCATCGAGCGCGTCTCCTCCGCGTCCGACGAGATCAAGACCATGCGCGACAGCTTCGGCGCCAGCAACAACTCCAGCCGGAACCAGAACGCCGAGCCCGCGCCCGACCAGGACTGGAAGGCGTTCTTCGAGGAGATGGGCGTCAAGTGGCCCGAGGGCTCCTCCATCAAGCACATCAAGTCGCTCGGCAAGCTCTACGTGCGCAACACCCGCGAGAACCTCGCCGAGTTCGAGAAGGTGCTCGACGAGCTTGGCGGCCAGCCGCAGCTCATCGAGATCGAGACCCGCTTCGTCGAGGTCTCGCAGGAGGACCTCAACTCCCTCGGCTTCGAGTGGATCCTCAACGACAACTACACCTTCGGCCTCGGCCGCCACGTCGGCAAGTGGATCGGCCTGCATGACGCCGACTGGGTCTCCACCACGCAGGCCGGCCCGACCACCCAGAGCTATACCTACAACGCCGACGGCACCATCAACACCGTCACCACCACCGTCGAGCCCGGCAAGACCTCCACCGCCTGGCAGCGCCTTGACACCCCGGAGATCCGGGAGCGGGTCTACAAGGGCGAGTACAAGGGCGCCTTCGGCGAGCCCACCACTCCGCGTTGGGGCAAGAAGCAGATCGGCATCAACGCCTTCGGTGGCACTTCCGACTACGGCAACGGCAGCCGCTACCTCTCCACCGAGGGCAACCACATCTCCGGCGAGGGCAAGAGCACCAACGACCAGTTCATGCGCTTCAACGCCTTCCTCGGCGACGCGGACCTCTCGATGATCCTCCACATGCTCGCGCAGCGCAGCGACACCGACCTCCTCTCCGCCCCGAAGGTCGTCACCCAGTCCGGCCAGCAGGCCGTCATCAAGGTCGTCACCGAGTTCATCTACCCGCAGGACTACGACGTGCAGCTCCAGTCGAGCTCGTCCTCCTCGTCCCACTCCAGCGGCGGCTCCCAGTCGGCCATCCTCGCCGTCGTCGAGCCCCAGAACTTCACCATGCGCGAAGTCGGCGTCATCCTCGACGTCACCCCGACCTACTCCGAGGCCAACGGCGGCTCCATCGACCTCGAGCTCAAGCCCCAGGTCGTCGACGAGCCGATCTGGAAGAACTACGGCATGAAGATTCCGTTCACCGGCAACAGCTCGCTCCAGAACTTCGAGGGTCTCGGCGAGATCTTCACCGGCCTCAGCGAGATCTTCACCTCGCTCGGCACCGCGATCCCGACCGCCACCAAGGCCGCGCTCGCCCAGACCGCCATGGACTCCGCCGATGCCGCGCTCCAGAAGCTCGCCGACTCCGGCGACAACCTCACCTATTACGATGCTCCGATGGAGCAGCCCTTCTTCCACGTCCGCTCGATCGAGTCCAAGGTCTCGATCACCCCGGGTTCGACCGTGGTCATGGGCGGCCTCATCACCGAGGAGCGCAAGGCGATGGACGACAAGGTGCCGTTCCTCGGCGACCTGCCGTTCATCGGCCGGCTCTTCCGCTCGCACGCTGAGATGACGAAGAAGCGCAACCTGCTCGTGTTCGTCACCGGACGCCTCATCACCCCGTCCGGCCGCGAGCTCAAGGTCAACGAACTCACCGCCCAGGAGGCGGAAGTGAAGGCGGCCCCCAAGGCGGAATAGTCCCGCCCCCAGGGCCGTCGGGAAGGAGACGGCTATGGACTTCATCACCAAGACGCTGAAGCGCCCCGCGCGGATTGCCGCGCTGGGCCTTCTCTCGCTTTTCCTTGCCGCCCCCGCGGTCCAGGCGGCTGTCGAGCGCATCAGTGTCGCCCAGGCGAGGAACATCGCCAATACCAACGACACCACCGGGGCGTGCGGCTCGCGCTCTCCCGTAACCAAGGACCTGTCTGACGAGGTGAATTCCGCCGACTTTACGGCCACCGCCAATGATGGTTATGTTTTTCGTTATTGGAAATATTATGTCGTCGATCCGGGACCTGGCCCAGTCAACACCTCTTTTGACAATCCCATCACGTTTACATATGACGCGGCAATAAAATCCCTCCAACTCTTTCCTTACTTTGCTCCGACCTATGACGTCACCCTCAATCCCTGCAACGGCGACTTCTCGCCCGACGCAACCAACCTTGTACGCGTCGTCTATGGCGATGAATATGGCCCCAAGCTCGATGTTGAGAACAACCGCGTGACGCGCGACGGCTACAACTTCGCCGGTTGGTTCACCCAGTCGTCCGGCGGTAGCGAGGTCACCGCGAGCACCATCGTCTCCAACGCCACCGCCCATGCCCTCTACGCCCACTGGAACGGGATCACGTCCACCCTCACCTTCAATCCGAACGGAGGCACGTTCGCCGACCCCTCCGAGGCCACCCGCACCGTGGCCTACGGCAGCTCCTACGGCCCGCTCCCGAATGTTTCCATGTGCGGATATTTGCTCGACGGCTGGTTCAAGAACATCGACGACAGCTCCACCCGGATCTCCGAATCCGCCCTGGTCAACGAAACCTCCGACTTCTCCGTCCGCGCGAAGTGGAGCAAGATAATATACACCGTGGCCTTCGACGGCAACGGAGCCACCTCCGGCTCGATGAATCCGATGAGCAACCGCGTCTACGACGAGCCGTTCACGCTTTCCCCCAACGGATTCGAGCGCTCCGGCAGCAAGTTCCTGGGCTGGAACACCAAGGTTGACGGCACCGGCGACAGCTTCACCAACTGTGCCAATGTCGTCAACCTCACCACCAACAACAACGACCTCGTCACCCTCTACGCCCAGTGGGACGCGGCCGCCTATCGTGTCTGCTTCCTGCCTGGTGGCGGCAGCGGTGAAATGGATGTCCAGACCATTCCCTGGGACGTCGACGCCGCCCTTGCCTCCAATGCCTTCGTCCGCGCCGGCTACGCCTTCGTCTCCTGGCGCGACGACGCCCACGGCACCAACTACCTCGACGGAGCGACGGTGCGTAACCTCTTCGCCGACGGCACCACCGGCGAACTCGTCGCCACCTGGGAGCCGGTAAGTTACACCGTCTCGTTCAAGCGCGGCGCCGCCACCGCCAAAGGCGAGATGGACGACATCGAGTGCGTCTACGACTCCCCGACCAACCTCCCGCCCTGCACCACCATTACCAACCCGCTCGGCGCATTCCTCGGCTGGGCGCTCGACCCCAAGGCCACCGAACCGGACTTTCTCGACGAAGCCGTGGTCACCAACCTCGCCACCATCGCCGGCGCCGTCGTTCCGCTCTACGCCGTCTGGGATGCCGCGCTCACCGACCTGAGCCGCGCCATCGGCTGCGACACCCTCAAGCTCGAGTCCACCGGCGACAACCGCTGGACCGTCTACACCAACGACGCCGGCGAAGTCAGTCTCATGAGCGGCAATGCGAACGCCAGCTCTCAGTTGGATGCCGCCGTCAACGGCCCTGGCACCCTCTCCTTCGAGTGGTGCGTCTCCGGTCCTCCCCCCGCTGATTATCCGAAGACCGCGACCACCAAGGGCGTCAATATCAACGGATCCCAAAGCGCAGTCGCCAAGGACAGCACCGCCGCCAAGAATACCGCGACCAATGTCTGGTACGAGCGGAGCTTCCCCGTTCCTGCCGGCAACGACCAGGCCATTTTCTGGTATTCTTTGCAGGATTCTATGCTGGACCCGGAATGGAAAGAAAAAAGCCACCTCTTCCTCCGCAACGTCACCTGGCTTCCGGACGCCGACTCCAACCTCGTCTACACCGTCCGCTTCGACGCCAACGGCGGCTCTGGCGAGATGGCGGACAAGACCTACCTGAGCGGTGTCGCGGCAACGCTGCCGTCCAACGCCTTCACCTTCGTCGACTGCACTTTCGACCACTGGCACGACAAGGACAACAACCGCGACTATCCCGACGGCGCCACTGTCGTCGATCTCGCACCCGGCGGCGGCACCAACACGCTCGTCGCCGTCTGGACCACTCCGCCGGAGCCGCCGCCCCCGCCCGAGCCGGTCGTTTGCACCGTTGCCTTCGACGCCAACGGCGGCGACTCGGTCACGCCCTCGTCGAAGCAGGTGACCAACGAATTGGCATACGGCGAGCTTGCGATCGCAACCCGTGCGGGCTATGAGCCAACCGGCTGGTTCACCGAGCCGTCCGGCGGCAGCGAGGTCACTGCGAGCTCCATTGTCACGAACGAGGCCAACCATACGCTCTACGCACACTGGTCGGCGAACACGTACGAGGTCACGTTCGACGCCAACGGCGGCGACTCGGTCTCGCCTCTGTCGACAAACGTCACCTACGACGCCGACTACGGCGAGCTTGCGACCGCGACGCGCGAAGGCGACTGGGAATTCGCCGGCTGGTTCACCGAGCCGTCCGGCGGCAGCGAGGTGACTTCAGGCTCCACCGTCAAGATCGCGGCCGACCACACGCTCTATGCACATTGGACCTACACCGGGCCGATCCAGTTCTCGCTGAAGGTGGGCGAGTACTTCAAGGCGACGCTGACGGAGCTTGGCTACGAGGTGCCGACGAACGGGACCGTCTTCAGCGTGGTCGCGAAGGGGCTGCCCGCCGGGCTCAAGCTCAAGTACAACGCCGCGGTCAAGAACAAGAAGGGCAAGGTCACCAAGAAGGCGAAGACCGAGTGGTGGATCGAGGGCGTGCCGACCGCCGCACTCGACTACATGACGAGGCCCGCCTATCTCGTGATCACCGTTAGCGGCGTGACGCAGACCTTCGACCTGCCTATCGAGGTGCTGGCGCAGGACGTCGTGGTCCTCGCCGACCTCGCGCTCGGCCAGTCGATTAACGAGCAGTACTACCTGCCCGGCGTCACCAAGGGCTGGAGCGTCTCCGGACTGCCTACCGGCCTCAAGTACACCGCCAAGAGGGTGACGAAGAAGTCCGGCAAGAAGACGATCGTCGTCGCCGAAGCGTACTCGGTCTACGGCAAGACCACCAAGGCCGGCCTCTTCACGATCACCGCGAAGAAGAAGAAGGGCGCATTCTACGAAACCATGAAGTTCCGCGTGCTCGTGACGCCCGCGGCGGTGGATGTATCGCGGTTTGGCGCCGACCTCACCAACATCACCACGATGGCGTACGTGCCAGTCGACTGGGACCTGGTGTGGGGCGGCGAGTGCGGCGGCGTCTCGCTGCCGGCCGTGGCGGCCGTCGGCGGCAATGTGGCGAAGGTGGCCGGGCTGCCGAGCGGGCTCACGTTCGCGGCGAATGACACCTATGCCTACAAGAACGCGAAGAAGAAGACCGGCAAGTACCTGAAGCAGTCCGGCCAGACCATCGTCGGCACGCCCAAGAAGACCGGCACCTACGTCGTCACCTTCACCAAGAACGTGAAGAGCGGCAAGAAGACGGTCGCCAAGACCGCGCAGATCCTCTGGAAGGTCGTCGCCAACGACGCGGAGCTCTCGCTAGGCTTCAACAACATCGGCGGCATCATCAACGGCGGCGTAGTCGGCTTGAATTACGCCGACCTGATGGCGTTCAGCGCCACGAGCAACGCGACGGTGACCGCGAGCGGGCTGCCCGCCGGGATCAAACTCGTCAACCTCGGCGACGGCAGCTACGCCTTCACCGGCTTCACCACCAAGGCGGGGACGTACCTCGTCACCGTGACTGCCACGCTCAACGGCAAGTCCGTCAGCCAGCGCGTCGCACTGAAGGTGGACGGCCTCCCGGCCTGGGCGAAGGGGACCTTCAACGGCTTCGTCGGCGGCGAGGACGACACGACCAACGGAATTGCGACAATCACGGTGTCGTCCGTCGGCAAGATCAGCGGTAAGTTCTACGACCGCGGCACCAACTGGACCTTCACCGCGGCGAGCTACACGGCGGCGCTGCCGGAACCCGCGCCCACCAATGTGCTTAGCTGCCAGGAGCTCGTCTGCACGAATGTCGTCGCCCAGTACGCTTACACGGTAAAGGAGCGGGTGAAGGTGAAGGGCAAGTGGACGACGAAGTCCGTCAAGAAGTACGTCAAGCGCAAATTCACGTTCTCGGTCCTGTCCGTACCGGTGGTCCTGGACGTCCCGGTCCGTGGCATGGTGATAATGGAGGAGACGGAAGGCTCCACCGTAGGCGCCTGGCAGAACCTCTGGGGACGTTCCGACTACAAGGCCGTGGGAAGGAAGTATTTCTACACGAGTTCGAAGCAGCAGTACAGGACCTTCACGATCAAGGGCACGAGCGAAGCTGGCGAGGCGATGGGGATGCTGCCGACCGAGACGCTCTCGCTCAAGGTGACGCCGGCCGGCGCGGTGACGGCGACGATGACGTTCAACGCCTACAAGCCGACCTGCTCGACGGTGGTGATTCCCACTTCGGAGGCGGACGCGCCTTCTTTCACCGGCGTGACGTTCCTCTACTTCGCGCCGTCGTCGAAGTACGGCTTCCCCGGCTTCGCCGGCGCTGCCCAGTTTCCCATCGAAAAAAATAGTCACTAGTCACGAACCACCCGCCTTCGCCAAGGCTTTGGCGGAAAAGCGAACCACGAATATGTCCCGCATCGCGCTAACCGGCGGCATCGCCTGCGGCAAATCGCTCGCGGCAAAGATGCTCAACGACCTCGGAGTCGAGACGCTCGACGCCGACGATGTCGTCCACGAGCTCCTGCCCGATCCCGCCGAGCGCCGCCGCCTCGCCGCCGAGGTCTTCGCCGACCCGGAGAAGCGCCGTGCGCTCGAGCGCGAACTGCACCCCCAGGTGCGCGCGCGTCTCTTCGCGTGGATGGACGCGCCCCGCGCCGCCTCCGCGCCGCCGCGCGTCGTGGTCGTCCCGCTTCTCTACGAGGCCGGCTGGGAAGGGGACTTCGCCTTCGTCGGCTGCATCGCCTCCGCGCGCGAGGCGCAGCTTGCGCGTATGATCGCCCGGCGCGGCTATTCGCGCGAGGAGGCGCTCGCCCGCCTCGCCGCGCAACTGCCGGTAGAGGAGAAGGCAAAACGAGCCGACTTCGTCATCCGCAACGACGGCTCCGTCGACGACCTCCGCGCCGGCGTCCGCGCCTTCGCAGAAACCATTCGGGAATTCAACACACGCGGCGAAAAAAATGATATAATTCGCAATATGCTGAAAGGAGTAGAGTGAAGATGCGCGGCGCGAAGTACATTCTCGTCCTTACGCTGGCCATGGCCGGCGCATCTGCGCTCGCCTACAACGGCGGCTACGAGAACCACTACATCGACGAGATCGCCGGTTACGATGGCTACGGCAACGACGACATCATGTACGCCGAGCCGTTCCCCAATGCGGCGAAAAATCAGGTGTTCGCGCAGTGCAGGGCGGCCACCACCCTCAACCTTTCCGGACAGAGCGTCCCTGCAATCGGCGATGCCTCGTTTGCCTACATGCGCATCACGACGCTCACGATTCCCTCCTGCGTGCATTCCGTCGGCTACATCTCCTTCGGCGGCTGCTCCAACCTGACCGAGGTCTCGTGCGATTCCTGGAACTGGGCGGACGGCACCGAGAACATCGAGGACAAGGAGCCTTTCCGCGACTGCTTCATCCTCAAGACCCTCCGCGTCTCCGACGCCGCCGCTGCGCCGCCGACGTCCTTCAGCGTCACCAACATCTTCACCGAGCTCACCACCGTCTACTGCCCTGCAAGGGAGGCTGAAAATTGGGAGGAGGCGTATCCAACGCTCACGATCATCCCGGTCGGCACCGTCATCAACCTCCTCAACGGCACCGTCACCGACGCCTTCCCCGCCGACAGCCAGGAAGAGGCAGATGCCTTTGTCGCGGAAAGCGTCGTCGTGGTGCTGACGGACGAGGACATCGCGGCCGGCCTCGACATCAAGTACGTGCGCGCCGTCGCCGTGCCCGTCGACGGCGGCCAGGGCTACGTCGCCTACGTCGACGTCAACCCCGCGGAAGTCCCCGCGCCGGTCATCGGCTCCCATGCCGGCCCGCCGATGACGGTCGACCAGGACGCCTCCGGCGTCGAGGTGGGCATCACCGTGAGCAACGCGGTCCAGGGGCTGTGGTATGGCTGCGAGGTGAAGGACTCGCTCGCCGACCCCGCCTTCGCCAACGACCTTGACTCCTTTGTCCGCGCGCCCGACGGCGACGGCGACTGCGAGGTGCCCTGCACCCGGCGCGTCTCCGAATCCGCGTTCTACCGCGTCAAGGTCAAGGCATCCAAGCCCACCGAATGAACATCGCCGGCTACGAAACCGTCCGCCTGCTCGGCAAGGGCGGAATGAGCGAGGTCTACGAGGTCGTCAATCCACGCCTCGGTTCGCGCCACGCGCTCAAGCTCTTCACCTTCGAGAAGGGCGACGACGAGGTCCGCCGCCGCTTCGAGACCGAGGGGCGTCTGCTCGCGAAGCTCAGCCACCCCCGCATCGTGCGCGTCACCGACTTCGGCGTCGACGCCGACTCCGGTCGCCCCTACTTCGTGATGGACCTCGTCCTCGACGCGGACGGCGAGGCGAAGTCGCTCGCCGACGTCCCGCCCGGCTCCGCCGACGAGGCCGAGATCGGCCGCTGGTACGACGATGTCCGCGACGCGCTCGCCTACATCCACGCCAACGGCGTCATCCACCGCGACCTCAAGCTCCAGAACATCCTCGTCGGGCCCGACGGCCACGTCGTGCTCACCGACTTCGGCATCTCCAAGGTCGTCGCCCCCTCCGACGGCAGCACCCAGATCGTCGACACCGTCAATACCATCGTCCGCCTCCGCGAAGGGCGCAGCCTCGTCATGGGCTCCGTCGGCTACATGGCCCCGGAGCTGGAGATGGGTGTCGCCGCCAGCCCGCAGAGCGACTGGTACGCGCTCGGGGTCATCGTCTTCCGCCTGCTCACCGGGCTCTGGTGCGACTCCCGCACCGACGTCGTCGGCGCGCTCGAGACCTACGACCCGGTCTGGAAGGAGATCATCCCCAGGCTCCTCCACTCCAATCCCCAGGGGCGCGAGTGCCGCTCCTACGCGGAGGAGTGGCGCGCCCGCATGGAGCGCACCGAGCTCGATCTCGAGGAGCGCTGGATGCGCGAGAAGTCCCGCGGCCACCTTGCGCGCCACCTCGCGCGCTACGCCGCCGCCTTCGTCATCGTGCTCGCCGTCTCCTTCGTCTTTGCCGCCCGCAAGCACTACGCCGACCGCGAGATCTGGCGGCTCAAGCTCCAGACCAGCGGATTCGCCGGGCTCGTCCCCGACTTCGACGAGCTCTTCCGCATCCCGCCCGAGGCGCGCGCCGAGTCGGAGGAGGACGACGACGGCAACCTCGTCATGCCCTCACGCCTTCAGCTCGAGGCCGCCCGCGTCGACGCCCTCGTCCTCACCCACCAGGTCCTTTCCGAGGCGCGCACCGGCCGCATCTCGCTCGAAGCCGCCGTCCAGCGCCTCGAGGACATGCGCAACGTCCTCGTGGAGGACGGAGGCGCCACCTTGTTCGACCTCGTGCCCGCCGGCGACGGAGCCTACATGCAGGTGGGCGACGACGACGTCCTGCGCTGGCTCCTCGACCGCGCCCTCGAGCGCCTCGGCAGCATCTCGGAGCACTGATGGCCAGCGCCTTCCCTCCAACCTCGGTCACCCTGATCGCCAAGATCAAGAACCTCGCCGCCGGCGACGACTCCGCCGCCTGGGTCCGGTTCTGGGACACCTACCGCGGCGCCATCCGCCAGTTCGCCGTCTACAAGGGCGGCGAGGAGAACGCCGACGACATCCTCATGCAGGTCCTGGGCAAGCTTGTCGACGTGCTCAGGTCCGGCCAGTACACCCCCGAGAAGGGCAAGTTCCACTCCTACCTCGCCACCATGATCGTCAACGAGGTCAGGATGTCCCGCCGCCGCGAGCTCGCCCGCGCCGCCGACCGCCGCGTCTCCATCGACGCCACCGGCTCAGACTCCGGCGGCGACGAGACCGACTCCCTCGCCGAGACCCTTGCCGCCCCCGAGGAGTCGCCCGAGCGCATCGACGACGACTGGCGCCGAGCCGTCCTCCAGAGCGCCGTCGAGCATGTCCTCGAACACACCGCGCTCTCGAAGCGCGACCGCGACGTCTACCGCGCCTACGCGCTCGACGGCGAGGACATCTCCTCGGTCGCCGAGCGCTTCGGCATCTCGCGCAACTACGTCAGCCAGATCAAGGTGCGCATCGACAAGCGCATCGTCGCGGTCGGCCGCGAGCTCGTCTCGCGCGAGGCCTGATCGCCCTTAGCCGATCTCGATCTTGCGCGGCTGCGTCTCGGGCCGCTTGCCGATCGTCACGGTCATCAGGCCGTTCTCCAGCTTCGCCTTGAGCGAGGCAGGGTCCGCCATCTCCGGCAGCTCCGCGCTCATCGCGTAGCTCTGGCGTTCGAACTCCGCGACCACCTGCTTGAACCCGGCCGGGTTCTGGTGCTTCGCGTGCGCCTTCAGGACCAGCGTCTTGCCCTCGATGTGCAGCTCCGCGTCCTCCTTGCCGATGCCGGGGAGCGACACCTTCAGCTCATACGCCTCTGGCCTCTCCGTGAACTGCGTGGACGGAACCGTAAACTTCTCGTTGCTCATTTTCTTTCTCCTTTCTTACTGTATGGCGATGTGCTTGACGCCGGCCGCGTCCTCCTTCGGCAGCTCGATGCGGAGGATGCCGTTGGTGAACTTGGCGTTGGCCTTGTCCGCGTTGACCCGGAAGGGCAGGTCGAGGCGGCGGCTCCATGCCGGCTGCCGCGGCTCCTTGCCTTCCTCGGCGGCGGGCTTGTCCGCCACCGTCACCGCCTGCGGCTCCAGCGCGAGCGAAACTTCGTTCGCCGTCTTGCCGGGGAGCTCCAGCTCGATGATCGCGGCGTTGTCGTCGATGAAGACGTTGACCGGCGGGAACCTACCCGCGGCGCGCGCCCGCATCGCCCGGAATGTGCGGTTGGAGGTGTCGAGGAGCTCGTCCAGAAACCCCCAGGGGTCGATGTTCATTATCGTGCTCATTTCTGTTTTCTCCTTTCTTGTGTTGAAAGCGTTCACCAGCAATGAAGCAAACCCCGTGCCATACCCTCTCCAGCCGTTCCCCCGCCTCCGCCGCGGTGACAATCTGTCTCCCCCCGCGCCATCTTGTCGCTCCCCATCGCCCGCCCCTACCACTGACCGCTGATTGTTGGCTGCTGATTACTGGCTGCTGTCTACTGTCTACTGTCCCTCCCCCCGCCTCCATCCACTTCCCGCTGGTTGCTGATTACTGGCTGCTGATTGCTCCCCCACGGTCCCTTTCGTCTCTTCTGTCCCTTCCGTCCCTTTCCCCTCCCCCAGCCTCCCCCAGTTGTGGTATAATTCACCAACTCAAACACCCTCAACTCAAACACTTTTCCCTCATGCCTGAACTCCCTGAAGCTGAATCCATCGCCCGCGCGCTTGACCGCGCGCTCGCCGGTCGCGTCATCACCAAGGTCGAGGTCTTCTTTCCCCGCCTGCGCACCCCCCTCGCCCCGCTCCTCTCCGCCGGCCTCCCCGGCCGCCGCATCCTCGGCTGCCGCCGCCGCGCCCGTTACGCCGTCGCCGACCTCGACGACGGCCGCGCGCTTGTCCTCCACTTCGGCATGAGCGGCGTCGCCCGCGTCGAGGACGCCCGCCGTCCCCGCCGCAAGCACGAGCACGTCGTCGTCACCCTCGACGACGGGCGCGCGCTCAAGTTCGAGGATCCGCGGCGCTTTGGAGCCTTCGAGGTGCAGGAGCTCGGTCCCGACGGCTGGCCCGTCTCCCTCGCCGGGATCGGCGTCGAGCCACTTTCCCCCGACTTCACCGGCGAGATGCTCTTTCTCGCCTCGCGCGGCCTCCGCCGGCCGGTGAAGGAGCTCCTCATGGACAACTCCATCGTCACCGGCATCGGCAACATCTACGCCGCCGAGACGCTCTTCGCCTGCGGCGTCGCCCCGCAGCGCCCCGCCTCGTCGCTGACGCGCCGCGAGTGCGCCGCGCTCGTCAGGGCCGCGCGCCGCATCCTCCGCGCGGCGATTCGCCTTGGCGGCACCACGGTGCATGACTTCCGCAACGTGGACGGCTCCGAAGGGAAGTTTGTCCAGCGCCTGAAGATCTACGGCAAGGCCAAGTGCCCCCGCTGCGGCGGCGCCACCGCCAAGGTCGTCCTCGGCGGCCGCACCAGCTGGTACTGCCCCACCTGCCAGCACTAACCTCCGTGGCCAACGCTTATGCGTAGGGTGGAGATGGCTGCGCGTTGACACGCGGCAGCCCGTTTTGGTATACTACGCGCCAATTCGCCCATGGTGGGCGGGTTGAAGCGAACGAGCCGGGGCCTTCCATCCCCTGCCAAAGCGGATTGAATCAACAGTTCAAAAAGGAGAAAAGAATATGGAAATGCCTACGTCCGCCCTCACGGGCATCACGCTCAAGGACATGTTTGACGCCGGTCTTCACTTCGGCCACCAGACCAAGCGCTGGAACCCGAAGATGAAGGGCTACATCTTCGACAAGCGCAACGGAATCCACATCATCGACCTGCAGCAGTCGGTCGAGATGCTCGACGAGGCGGCCGCGTTCGTGCGCGACACGATCCTCGCCGGCAAGAAGATCCTCTTCGTCGCCACCAAGAAGCAGATGGCCGAGATGGTCAAGGCCGCGGCGGTCGACGTCGACCAGTTCTACGTCACCGAGCGCTGGCTCGGCGGCACGCTCACCAACGCCAAGACGATCCGCTCCTCCGTCAAGCGCATGCACCAGCTGCAGGCGACGGCGAAGGCCAACGGCGGCCAGCTCTCCGAGCACAAGCAGGAGAACTCGATGCTCCGCCGCGAGCTCGCCAAGCTCGAGAAGAACCTCTCCGGCATCGCCGAGATGGCGGTCGAGCCCGGCTGCGTCTTTATCGTCGACTGCGTCAAGGAAGCGAACGCCGTCAAGGAGGCGACCCGCCTCGGCATCCCGGTCGTCGCCGTCGTCGACACCAACGCCGACCCCGAGCCGATCGACTACGTGATCCCCGGCAACGACGACAGCGTCAACGGCGTCAAGCTGATCCTCGATGGCATCGCCAAGGTGATCAAGACCGCCAACGATGAGTATAGCGCCAAGGCCGCCGAGGAGAACAAGCGCCGCGAAGCCGAGCGCAAGTCCCGCGACGAGGCCGAGAAGGCCGCCCGCGCCGAGCGCAAGGCCAGGGCCACCAAGCCGTCCGGCGAGCGCCGCGGCTCGAAGAAGGGCATCGGCGCCGACGTCAAGGCCGCCGCGCGCAAGGCTAAGGAGGCCGCCGAGTCGAAGGCGAAGGCCGACCTCGCCGCCAAGCGCAAGGCCGCCGTCGTCGAGGCCGAGGCCGCCGTCAAGGCCGCCGCCCCTGCCGAGGCTCCGGTCGAGGCGCCTGCCGAGGCTCCCGCCGCCGAGGCCGCTCCCGCCGCCCCCGCCGCCGAGTGAGGCGGGGTCCGGAAAGCAAGCGTCAACCCAGCAACTGTAGAGAAGGAGAATTTCGATGACTATCACGATTGACATGATCAAGCAGCTCCGCGAAGCCACCGCCGCGGGCATGGGCGCCTGCAAGGAGGCGCTCGCCGCCTCGAACGGCGACATGGACGAAGCCGTCAAGTACCTGCGCGAGAAGGGCCTCGCCGTCGCCGCCAAGCGCGTCGACAAGGAGTCCAAGCAGGGCATCGTCGCCCTCGCCGAGGCCGCCGACAGGAAGTCGATGGCGCTCGCCGAGGTCAACTGCGAGACCGACTTCGTGGCCAAGACCGAGGCGTTCGTGAAGTTCGTGGACGACGCGGCGAAGGTCGCGCTTGAGGGCAAGGACATCGAGTCCACCCTCGCCGACGACTACAAGATGCTGCTCACCAAGACCGGCGAGAACGTGAAGATCCGCCGCAGCGAGCGCTACGAGCTCTCCGGCGCCGGCGTTCTCTCCGGCTACATCCACATGGGTGGCAAGATCGGCGTCCTGGTGGAGCTCGCCTGCGACAAGGCGGACGCGAAGCTCGACGAGGCGGCGCACATGGTCTGCCTCCACGTCGCGGCGAACGCGCCGAAGTACGTGAAGCCGGACGAGGTCCCGCAGGCCGAGATTGACGCCGAGCTCGAGATCAAGCTCAACGCGCTCAAGGAGCAGAAGGGCAAGCTCCCGCCCGAGCAGGCGCTCGTCGGCATCAAGAAGGGCATGGCCGCAAAGTTCTGCTCGCAGATCTGCCTGCTGAAGCAGGACTACGTCGCCGACGGCGACATCACCGTCGAGAAGTACCTCGCCTCGGTCTCCAAGGAAATCGGCGCGCCCGTCGCGGTGAAGCGCTTCTGCCGCATGCAGCTCGGCGCCTAATGGCGCCGCGCCGCCGCCGACCGGCCCATGAAGCGGTTCGCTTTCCTGGCGTTCTCGGCCTTCGTCCTCTCGGCGCAGGGCGCTGCGACAAACCCGGTCTGGGCGGTTGACTGCCCAGACCCCACTTTCTGGCGCGCGCCCGACGGCTCCTGGCGCTGCACGTCGACGCGGCTCGACATCCTCCGGAGCCAGGATTTCTTCCACTGGGAGAAGACCGGCCGGCGCATCTTCTCCGACGAGGAGTACCAGCGTATCCGCCGCGACTGGCGCAGCGTATGGGCGCCGGACGCATTCAGGCTCGGCGACGAGTACCTGATGTTCGTCTCGCTCGTCAACAACCTCCGGGACAGCGCCGTCGCCGTCTACTCCTCGAAGAGCCCCGACGGCCCGTTCACCGACGGACGCGTCCTCACCCGGAGCCGCGACACCGGCATCTTCGACACCATCGACCCCGAGGCGGTGCGCGACGACCGCACCGGCGAGCTCTGGCTCTTCTTCGGCTCGGTCGGCAAGGTCCACCGCGTGCGGCTCGCGCCGGACGCCAGGTCGCTCGCGCCCGGCGCCGTCTACGAGCACATGGCCGGCGTCCACCGCGACCGCGACGCCAACCCCTCGCGCAGCAAGGTCTTCGAGGGCACCTACCTCCACCGCCGCGGCGGATGGTGGTACCTCTTCGCGAGCCGCGGCTGGTACTCCGACCACACCTACGCCGTCGTCGTCGGCCGCGCGCCGACGCTCGACGGTCCCTTCCTCGACCGCGACGGCCGCCGGATGAAGGACGGCTTCGCCACCGCCGTGGTGTCGTCCGGCAAGGACGACCTCTTCTTCGGCCCCGGCCACAACGGCGAGATCGCCACCATCGACGGACGCGACTACCTGCCTTTCCACTGCCATGTCCGCGGCAAGTCGCCGAAGGCCCGTCCGCTCTTCGTGCAGGAGCTTTTCTGGGACGCCGACGGCTGGCCGTACGTCAGGGACGGCCGCGTGCAGAAGGAGGCGCAGTGAACAAGCTCGCGCAGCTGTGGAGGATCGCCTCGCATCCGCGCGAGCTCCGGCTCGCGCTCTCGGGACTCGGCGCGCGCCTCGCCGGCGACGACGCCATGGGCGGACTCTCCGCCGACGAGACCGCGGCGGTCTGCCGCTGGGCGTCTTCCGGCGGCGTCGACGCCTTCGTCGAGATCGGCACCCTCTTCGGCTTCACCGCGCGCGCGGTGAAGGCGGCCGCGCCAGGCGTGCGCGTGGTTGCGGTGGACAACTTCTGCTGGAATCCGTTCGGGCTCAACCCCGGCGAGCACGAGGCGTTCGCGCGCCGCGTGCTCGAAGGCTCGGGCGTGGAGCTGGTGCGCGCCGACGCGGAGGATTTCCTCGCCGGACTCTCCGGCCGCCTCGACCCCGCCCGCGCCATGGTGTTCCTCGACGGCAGCCACGCCTACGAGGACGTCCGGCGCGAGCTCGCGCTGCTCAAGTCGTCGGGCGCGGCGGTTCTCTCCGGACACGACTACGGCAACGCCCGCTTCGGGGTGACGCGCGCGGTGGACGAGGCGCTGGGCGGCGTGGACGAGCAGTGCGGCATGTGCTGGCTCAAGAGGGCGGCGAGATGAAGATCCTCCATGTCTGCGCCGGCTGGGAGGACACCAACGGCGCCGCCGTCATCGCGCGGCGCATCGCCGAACGGCAGTCGGCGCGCGGCGACGAGGTTTCGTTCGCGACCTGGGCCTCGCCCGCGGCGCTCTGCCGCGCCGACGAGGTGTGGACGCACTGCGGCTGGCTGCCGTGCCTCTGGTGGGCGGGTCTTTTCGCGCGGCGGCTCGTCAGGATGCCGGAGGCGTGCTACGATCCGGTGCGCCTGAAGTACAGCGCCTGGAAGAAACGGCTCGTGCGCCCGTTCGAGCGCCTCTTTCTCAGGAAGGCGGCGCGGGTCGTCGCCACCTGCGCGGCGGAAAAGGAGTGGATCGAGCGGTACGAGCCGAAGGCGAAGGTCGAGGTGGTCGACATCCGCGGCTTCGGCTGGGGCCCGAAAACGAGAATCAAGGCCAGGTCCAAATCCGTATATGCCGCTCCGCGCGTCCTTTACATGGGCAGGCGCCATCCGCTGAAGGGAGTCCGGTTTCTGGAGGAGGCGGTGCGACGGCTCGGCTTCGGGCTCAGGGTCGTCTCCGATGCGCGCGGCGAGGAGAAGGAGGCGGCCTTCGACTGGTGCGACGTCTTCTGCCTGCCGACCCTGAGCGAGAACTTCGGCATCGTCGTCGCCGAGGCGCTCGCGCGCGGCAAGAAGGTAGTTACGACCGACGGCGCGCCGGCGTGGGCGGACGGCGCGGGCCCCGCCGCCGCGCCTGGCGCGGAACTCGTCTACCTCAAGGGATATCTCGCCGCCGGCGACGAGGAGCGCGTCGCGATGCTTGCGGATTCGCTCGCGGCCGCGGCCGGCAAGAAAGGATCGGAGGCGTAGGATGGGGGTTGCCGTCAACCGCATGGTGGGATATTTGACGAGTCCGTTGTCGGTCGCGCTGACGCTGGTCGTCGCGGGGCTGGTCTTTTTGGCGCTCAGGCGCCGCAGCAGCGGCATGTGGCTCGTCCTCGCGGGCACGCTCTGGCTGTGGATATTCTCCACCGGCTTCGCCTACGCGGTCCTCGGCGGCCGGCTGGAGCGGATGTACCCGCCGCAGCGGGTGGAGGACCTGCCGCAGGCCGATGCAGTGGTTGTGCTTGGCGGGGGAGTCGGCGCCGACACGAACAGCCTCGTCTACGCGGAGCTCTTCATGGGGGCGGACCGGGTGCTGCACGCGGCGCGGATCGTGAAGGCCGGCAAGGCGCCGGTCGTGATCGCCTCGGGCGAAGGCGAGCGCGAGGCGTCGCTGCCGCTCATGAAGGAGTTCGGCGTGCCAGAGGAGGCGATCCTGGTCGAGAACGAGTCGCGCAACACCGAGGAGAACGCGCGCTACGTCGCGAAGCTGCTCGCCGACCGCGCGGAGCGGCCGCGGGTGCTGCTCGTCACCTCGTCCTGGCACATGCGCCGTGCGCTCCTGATGTTCCGCCGCCACGCCGCCGGCGTCGAGGTGGTGCCGGCGGCCATCGACTACGAGGGGATCATGGCGGCGGAGTCGCTGGCGCTGCCCTGGTCGCTCGCGCCGTCGGCGGACATGCTGATGAAGAACTCCTTCATGCTCAAGGAGTACGTCGGCTACTGGGGGTATCGGCTTTTGCGGTGAATGTTGGTCGCAGAGGCCGCAGAATCTGTGTCGGTTTGAAAACTCCGATGGTTGGGGTTCTCGCTACCGCTCCACGGCTTCGCGCTAGACAACCCAGATTCATGTCCGTTCATTTTTGCTCACACAGAGGCACAGAGACACAGAGGTTTTTTAACTGGGGGCTGCGCCCCCAGACCCCCTGCGGCGAAGCCGCAGATATAACCCATGGTCAGTCGGGCCGTGTCGAGCGAATATTATGTGCGAAGCTCGGCCAATTCTGCGGAGCGGTAGCGAGAGCCACACAGATCGGAGTTTCATACACTACGCGGCCAACACTTTCACTAAGTTCTTTGAAGAACCACAAATACTGGCCGTTTGCCAAAGTAAACGAAACTTAGAAAGGTTAAACGAAAGTTTAGCCGTTCGTTGGATGTCGGCGTAGCGTTGAGTTTGGCAATCCGGCGTGGT
>CACXRO010000032.1 GCA_902770045.1 uncultured bacterium | reverse complement strand
GGCGTCGGCAGCGACGGCTGCGGCAAGCTCTACGTGCTCGGCAAGGTGAACGTGACGGCGACCGGCGGCGCGAAGGGGTCGACTGCCGGTTCCACCGGCTCTACGGGCGGCCACAAAAAGGAGACCTGGTGGTTCTCGTACCGTGCGTCCGGCGGCGGCGGCGGCGCCGGCGGAGGCTCCGGCGTCGAGGGAACCGGCTTCGGGCCGGGCGGCGGCGGCGGCGGCGGCGGCGGCGGCGGCGGCCAGGGCGCATCCTACTACTGCGCGGCGGGGCAGAGCAACGACAAGGTCCCCGGCGGCGCGGGCGGCAAGGGCGGCGGCGGCAACGGCAAGAACTCTTCGGGTTCAAGCGGCACGAAGGACCGCGACGTCAAGGGCGGCAACGGCGGCGACGGCGGCGCGGCGGGCGCGACCAAGTCAAGCGTCGAGGCGAACAACGGCTACGTGTACAAGGCGTCGACGGCTTCGTTCGCGGCGTCCAGCCAGTACAACGCCACGCGGTCGGCGGAGTCGCACAGCGCGATCGAGTACAAAATCATCTTCGACGACGACTGGCGCTTGACCTCCAACGTCACCGTCAGGCTGGGGTACGCGACCCCGCGGGGTCCGACCACGAGGCGCTACGGCTACAAGTTCAAGGGGTGGTACGTGGATCCGGAAGTCGCCAGCACGCGGTACTACGACGAGCAGGGCAACCCGGACTACGGGATCTGGTCCTTCGCGTCCGACGTGACTCTCCGTCCGAAGTGGGAGGAGAACCCCAGCGAGCCGGTTTCGGACATGACGCTCTACGTGAACGACACGCCGGTGGTCGACGGCGCCGACGCCTCCGGCCCAGGCTGGGAGTACTTCAGCCAGAACGGCGTGATCCTCATAAGCGGCGAAGGCGGCACCTACGACATCCGGGGCAAGGACCTGACCGGCTTTGCCATGGTGTTTGTGACCTGCAACTGCACGCTGCAGGTGTCGAGCGACCTGACGATGGAGCCGCTGAGCACGAAGCCGCGCAAGGGCTACAGCCCGATCTACATCGCCGAAGGGGCCGACGTGACGCTGGACGTGGGCAAAGGCGGCGCCAGCCCCGGCGTGAAGTGTAGCCTGACGGGGTCGGACGGCTGCGCGGCGATACGCGTGCCTTCGGGCGCGAAGCTGACCGTCAAGACCTCGGCCCCCCTGAACGCGACCGGCGGCGACGGCGCGGCCGACCTGGGCGTCAACAGGGACGATGGCGAAGGCGGCAAGATCTACGTCGAGACTTACGCGAACTGGGTGGCGAACATCCACCCTGGCCACGGCTACGACGACGTCAACAACGGAATGCTGAACGCCTCGGGCAAGGGCGCGCAGTACTATTCGTATCCGGCTGGCGACCGGGTGTGGAGCGTCAGGGTGTCGGGCCTGGGCGTGGGCGGCGCGGAGACGACGCTGTACCGGCTGCGGATCCCGGTCCCGGTCTGCGACACGTTCACGCCCGATTCGAGCGGCGCCGCCTGGCTCTGGGTGCCCAGCGGCGAATACGAATGGGCGCACACTCCGGACGCCGGGGAGGACAGCATCTGGGTCGCCCCCGTGGAAGACGCCCACACGGCGGCGACCGCGTTCGCGCGTCTCCACATCGAGATCGACGGCGAGGACATCGCGCACATGTCCGGCCCGGGCTGGTACGCGAAGTACGACACGTCCGGCGGCGGGCAGAAGGCGTCTCTCGTCATAACCAACGGCGCCTCGCACTTCGTCACCGGCACCGGCAACGCGAACATCGACGTCCGCTGCGACATGACGCTGACGGTGTCCAACCTGACTCTCGATGTTTCGAGCGTGCCGAACAAGGCCGCGATGTGGATAGACAACGGCGTGACGCTGAACCTCGACGTCCGGGGGGAGAGCAGCTTCTCGAGCTCGGCGTACGCACCCGGCATCGCGGTGTACGAAGGCAGGACGCTCAACATCGACGGCGACGGGAGCCTGACCGTGCAGGGCGGGAAGGGCGCGGCGGGCATCGGCGGCGGGACGCACGGCGCGGTCAGCGGGGCCATCAACATACTGGGCGGCCGGATAACGGCGATCGGCGGATCGTCCGCGGCGGGCATCGGCGGCGGCCAGACGAGCAGCCGGAGCGGAGACATCACGATTTCGGGCGGCGTCGTGACGGCTCGCGGCGGGCAGAACGCGGCGGGCGTCGGCGGCGGCTACACCGGCTACGCCAACGTCAGGATAACCGGTGGCACCGTGTTCCCGACGGCGGGCTCCAAGGCGTCCGCGATTGGCTGCGGCTACAAATACGCCGGCGGGAACAGCAAGTGCGAATTCGACCTCGCCGCGGTCTACACGACGATGGACGGCGTCTCGCCCGCGGCGACGAATTTGTCCGGCAGGGCGGTGTTTCCGGTCGCGTTCGAGATGGGGGTGCCCAGCGCCCTGGTCACGAGCATCGTCATCGAGGGCGCGTCGAAGGCGGCCAAGGACCTCTGGACGAACGAGGACGGCATCCTCAAGCTGTGGATGGCGTCCACCGATGGCAGGCAGTACACGATTTCGGTGACGGTGGTCGACGCTGACGGCGAGGAGACGAAGAAGTCCTGGGGCTACAAGATCGACGACAACGGCAACTACGTGTTCTCGACCGACATCCTGACCGTCGACGGGCAGCCGGTGACCGGCGGCTCGGACAGCTCCGGCGTCGGCTGGAGGTACAGGGCCAAGAGTACGCTGCTGACGTTCTCGAACGGGGACCACACGGTGTCCGGCAGCTCCACCAACGGGACGATCAACATCGTGACGACCGGCGACGACATCGGGCTCACGATCGAGAAGCTGACGCTGAAGACGACGAAGGACGCCCAGTCGCCGTTCGTGGTCTCCAACCGCTGCACGCTGACGCTCGTGGGCAGCAGCACGATTGAGTGCATCTGCAACCCGAACGGGAGCACGGCCGCCGCGAAGGGGTCGAAGTACACGGCGGCGATCGAGGTGCCGAAGGACGCGTCGCTCGTCATCGACGGCAGCGGTTCGCTCACGGCGAGGGGCGGCCTGGCCGGCGCCGGCATCGGCTCGCGCGGCAGCGGCTTCGTCGCCGCGGGCTCGATCACGATCAACGGCGGCTACATCTACGCGGAGGGCCGTACGCTCAGCTCCGGCGGCGGCGCGGGCATCGGCGGCGGCAACGGCTGCGGGGTGAAGGAGATCTTCATCAACGGCGGCGTCGTGTACGCCAAGGGCGGCAGGGGAGCGTGCGGCATCGGCGGCGGCGCGGGGAGGGGCGTGACGCTCACGAACGGCACTTTCCGGGTGACCGGCGGAACGGTGCTGGCCGAGAAGGGCGAGGGCGAGAACTTCAGCGACTTCGTGACGGCGAGCGGCAACACCATCGACGTGACGACGGGCAGGTCGATCGTCATCGACGGACCTTGCAGCGTCCGCCCGAAGCACGGGGTCGTCGACAACACCAATCCCTATCCGATCCCGGTCGACTCGAACGGGGCCGAGCTCACCTACGCGTGGATCGACGGGCTCGGCGCCGGCGCCACGGTGACGATCATGGACACCCTGTGGCCGCAGTACAACGGCGCCGACGTGGTGGCCGACGACGGCGGCGCGGTGTGCCTCTGGGGCGAGCGCACCAGCAACGACGTCGAGCGCGCGATCATGATCCAGAGCTCCTACATCCCCGGCGGCAGCGCGTCCTTCACGATCAACGCCCGGAGCAACACGGTCAACCAGGCGGACATCTCCGGCGAGGCCGACGAGAAGCGGGTCATCGACGGCAAGGACTGCTGGCGCGTCACGGTTACGGACCTGCCCGCCGGCGAGCGGCTGGAGGTGACGGGCATCGACCCGCCGTTCTGCTACGGCTCGACCGTTTCCGACATGTCGGGCGAGTCGAACCTCTACCTGCCGGACGGCGCGTACGACTTCACGGTCGGCGGATATCACTACCATGCGCTGGTGGAGGGCTGCCCCGCGGTGGCCACGTTCTCGGTGGGGCTCCTCGTCGACGGCCGCGACGTGAGCGAGAAGAGCGGTCCGGGCTGGAGCTACAGCGGCACGCTGGAGATGCTGACGCTGAACGACGAGCGGGAGTACCTTCTGTCCGGAACGAACGCGGAGCGGCGCATTTCGGTGTGCGCGGCGGAGGAGGGGGTCAGCGTCCGCTGCGACCGGCTTGTCCTGATGGCGGCGGGCAACGGTCCGTTCTGCCTCTCCGGGGAGTACTCGACGCTGGAGTTCGCCGGCGGAACGGTGTCGTCCTCGAAGATGTCGGCGCGCTGCACCGTCTCGGGCGGCACCTTCGGCATGGAGCTGCAGGACGCCGTCGCGCCGTCCGGGGACAAGGCGTACCGCGTCACGGTCGGCGGGCTCAGGCGCAACAGCGCGGTCGAGATCGAGGGCTACCTGGAGAACGGGCTTGACTGCCTCGCGGGCTACGACACTTCCGGCATCTGGTCGGATGCAAACGGGGAGGTGCACCTCTACCTGCCGGACGGAGACTACTACTTCAAGGCCGACGACGGCACCGGCGGGAAGGACATGGTCGCGATCGTGGACGGCGGGGATACGACGGCCGTGGAGTTCTCGGAGACGGGGATTACGATCAACGGGCGCGAGGCGGCGCGTCTCCGCGGCGACGGCTGGGTCAACGAGGACGGTCTGGTCAGGCTGACGGCGTCGACGAACTACGTCATCGCCGGCACGAACAGCGGCTCAGCGGTGACGATCGAGGCGCAGGCGGGCAACACCAGGCTTATCCTGGACAATCTGGTGCTGACGAACGAGCTGATGCTCGCCTCTCCGATTGCATTTGCGGGCGGCACGGTGAAGAACTTCAATCTTGTGCTGACGGGCACGAACATCATACATTGTTCAAAATCTGTGAATGCTTCGGCGGCTGTCGAGCTGGGCGACAGGGTCAACTTGACCATATCCGGGGACGGGTGCATGGATGCCGTCGGCATCAGTGCTCAAGCCGGCATCGGGTTGAATAGAAGCGGAACTGGAAATCAAGTTGCGCTCACCATCCTTTCAGGCGAAATTGTCGCGACAGGCGGCGAGGGCGCCGCGGGCATCGGCGGGTTAGGCGGCCAGGGAGGCTTTACGGTCAATATCTACGGCGGCGATGTGACGGCGACAGGCGGCAGCCGCGCCGCGGGCATCGGCGGCGGATATTACCAGTCCGGCGGAAAGGTGACGATTACAAACGGCATCGTGCACGCGACTGGCGGCGACGGGGCGGCCGGCATCGGCGGCGGCAAGAACGGCGGCGGCGGGCATTCCGGCGAAAGCTACGGCGACGCGGGGAGCTACAGCCAGAGCGGCGGCACGGTCATTGCGAGGGGGACGAACGGAGGAGCCGACATCGGCGCCGGGGAGAATGGCGGCAGCGGCACTTCTACCTACACCACGATCACCGGCGGCTCGTTGGATTCCTCCACCGCGAACATCACCGTGCAGGCGAAGGACGCCGACAGGAAGAACGTTTACTGCGTGACCATCAATACAAGCCTGCCGAACTTCGACGTCGGCGCGGTTATGTCCGACTATAACGGCTACCTGCTTACGGGCGTGAAGACGGACGACGAGGGCAAGATATACATCTGGCTTCCCAACGGAACCTACTACATGAACATCGGAGGCGTTCCATACAGGGCTGTTGTCAATGGAGCCGACACCGAAGCGGAGACGTGGTCCACCGGCGTTACAGTGAACGGCGAGGACGTCGCGCTCAGGTCCGGCGCAGGCTGGAGCTACGATCCGGACGGCCATGCGCTTGCCATCGTCGCCGACGGCTGCACGGTGAGCGGCACGAACACTGCGGGCGAAGTCTACGTCAAATGCACCAACGACGTCTCGATGGCCGTGTCGAACCTCGTTCTGAGCATCTCCTCGGAGAATGTCGCGCCGTTCGAGATCGGTTCGAACGCCGCGGTCACGGTGACGCTTGCCGGCGAAAGCCGCCTTGCCAGCCTCGGCAAGTACACTCCGGCCGTCCACGTTCCGCAGACCGCGTCGCTGACGATCACGAACCTTGACTCGGTCGTGTCCCTGCCCGACCTCGACAACATCACCTACCGCACGAACACGGTCGAGAGCGTCGAGGAAGTGGAGGACGAATACGGCCACATCACCATTGTCACGAACTATGTGGACATCGTGACGGCCGAGACGAACTACTACGACGCGGTCGTCTCCGGGGCGCTGACGGCGACTGGGTCGGAGCATGGCGCCGGCATCGGCGGCGGCTACAGGGAGAGCTACGGAACCATCCAGATAGACGGCGGCGTGATTACGGCCCAGGGCGGCTACAACGCGTCGGGAATCGGTTCTGGATGCATTTCGGAATTCATGAAGGATTCAGTGCCGATCGTGCTCTCGGGCGCGCTGAACATACGGGGCGGAACGGTCAATGCGACCGGCGGAACCTATGGCGCGGGCATCGGCGGCGGAAACCTGCATTCTGGCGGCACCATAGCGGTCTTGGGCGGGACTGTCACCGCGCGCGGAGGCGTCGGCGGCGCAGGCATCGGCGGCGGATGGAACGCACGCGCCAAGGCGATTGCGATTTCGGGGGGCGTCGTGACCGCGACGGGCGGCTCGTCAGGCGGCGCAGGCATCGGCGGGGGCAACAACGGCCTGGATGTCAGCGGCTACGACGAGCTGAGGACCGTGACGATTTCCGGCGGCATCGTGACCGCCGTCGGCGGCAGCACCGGCGGCGCGGGCATCGGCTCCGCCTCGTACGACCGCAGCGGCATGAAGGTGACGATTACCGGCGGAACGGTCTCTGCGACCGGCGGCAGCCAGGGCTCGCTCAGCTACGACAGCAGCGACATCGGGACCGGCGGACGCCATCAGGCCACGCCCGCGACCCTCTATCCGCTCACGATAAGAGGCGCGTCCGTCCATGCGACGCGGCGGACGGCGTCGCGTGAATGCGTCGAGCCCGCGCCGTCGAACGGCACGAGGCGCGTCTGGTGCGTGACGGTGGCGACGTCGAAGACGAACGAGCACGTCAAGGTGGAGCATCTCAACGGGTTCAGCGACAGTTCCGAGATCTACGCCGACGCGGAAGGCAAGATATACCTCTGGCTGCCGAACGGAACCTACATCTTCTATGTCGGCGGCAAGCCGCGGACGGCGAGGGTCAATGGAGCCGACACGACGGCGACCGAGTGGCTCACCGGCGTCATGGCGGACGGAGTGGACGTCGCGTACCGCGAGGCGAAAGGCAAGAAGTGGGGCTACGACCTGGAGTCGAAGATGCTGTACATCTTCTCCGGCGACTCGTCCGCCGCCCGCGTGGTGGTCTCCGGCAGAAACACCGACGGGCTCGTCAGCATCCGCGGCGCAAGGCGTCCTGAGGACGGCGACGAAGGCGGCGGCGCTGCCGGCGACGATGTCGCATTTGTCATTTCCAACCTGTATCTCAGGGCCGCCGGCGATGCGGTGGCTGCCCCGATCTCGGCGACCAACGGCACGATGACCGTCTGCCTCGCGGGGACGAACCTTCTCGACGCCGTGAACACCGACAGCTATGCCGGGCTGAACGTCATGCCGCCGGCCACGCTCGTCATCACCAATCTCGAGGAATCCGCCATGCTTCAGGCGTACTCCGGCGAGGACGCCGCCGCCATCGGCGGGAACCAGAAGGAGGGAACCGGCACGATCCGCATAAGCGGCGGCTTCATCACCGCCGTGGCCAAGGAGACCGGCGCGGGCATCGGGACCGGCTACAAATACAACAGGAGCAGCGGCGACATCTACATATCAGGCGGCCGGATTGTGGCGCGTGGCGGCAGGGCTTCCTCCGGTTTGGCCCATTACAGCGGCGCGGGCGTTGGCGGAGGGGACACCACCTACATCGGTTCCGGACGCAGGATTGTGATTTCCGGCGGCACGCTGGTGGCTTACGGCGGTTCGGCTTCCAGCAGTAGATACGCCGCGGACATCGGAGCCGGCTATAACGGCTCCGGCGCGTACAGAATCGAAATTACAGGGGGCAGCGTGTATCCGGCCTCGTCCAATCCTGACCAGCATTTCAACAATAACGACAGCAGCGACGCCGTTCCGGTCGACGGCAGCAGTCGCCAGGTGTGCAAGGTGACGCTCGAAGGCTTCACGCCGAACGCCAAGGTCGAGATTGAGATGCCGGGCTACGGCACGAACGACATCTACGCCGACTACAGCGGCAAGGTGTTCCTCTGGCTGGCGAACGGAACCTACCAGTACGCCGTCGGCGGACGCCGCTTTGCGACGAAGGTGGAGGGCGGAACCGTCACGACGATTGAGATTCCCGACTCCTACGGCGTGGAGGTGGACGGCGTTGACGTGGCCAGCCTTTCGGGCGAAGGATGGAACTACAAGGTCTTCGAATCGCGGCTTGACGTGACGAATGCCTGCGTGATATCCGGCACGAACACCGAGGGCAAGGTCAACATATTCGTCGATGCGGATGGCGATACGCTCACGATCTCCAACCTTTGCCTGAAGACGACGAGCGCCTCGCCGATAGCGATCCTCCACGGCACGAACACGCTGTGCCTCGCCGGCACGAACACGCTCGACGCGGCGGATGCGGCGGGGCGTCCCGGACTGCACGTCGCCGGCATGCGCCAGGGGGTCGTCGTCACAAACCTCCATGACGGCGCAAAACTCGTCGCCAGGGGCGGCGCGAACGCCGCCGGCATAGGTGCCGACGACAGCGACTACACCGGCTCAATCACCATTGCGGGTGGAATCGTGGAGGCGGCCGGAGGTGCAGGGGGAGCGGGCATCGGCAGCGGCAAAATATTCGGCTTCTATCATATCGGCGTAACCGGCGGCACCGTGATCCCAACCGCAGGGACAGACTCGAAGGCGATCGGGTGCAGTCCATCATGCACGTCGTACATCACGGAGGAAAACATAACGTTCACGGGCGGCTCCATCGAGGCGACCGCCGACATGGTCAGCGGGTATCAATTCTACTACACCAGGCCTAAGAACGCAGCCGGCGACTACGTGTGCCCCGTGACGATCCCCGGCTTCACGCCGAACGGGAAGGTCGAGATGGAGATAGACGGCTACGACACCTACGGCATCTATGCGGACGGCGGAGGCAATATACATGTCTGGCTCGCGGAAGGCGACTACATCTTCATTCTGGGCGGCGTGCCGCATCTCGCCCACGTGACGAGTTCCGGCGCAGCCGCGGAGCCGTGGCTCTCAGGCGTTACCGCGAACGGTACGGATGTCGCGTACCTGCGAGATGAAAGCGGAAAATGGCGCTACACGGCATCGAACCGGAGGCTTTCCATCCTTTCCGGCACATCGCCGGAAGACTGCGTCACAGTCTCCGGCACGAACTTGGAGGACTTCGTGCGCGTCGTTGCGATGGACAACGTGTATTTCGCCATTTCGAACCTCAACCTCCACGCGACCAACGCCGCCCCGATTTCTGTCATGGACAACGTCACCGTGGCTATTGCGGGCGATAACCTGCTCGACGCCACGGCGGAGAGGGGGTCCTACATGCCCGCCGCCCTGCAGATGGACGTGAGCGGCACGCTTTCCCTGACGAACCTCACCGAGGACGCCTCGCTCGTCGCGAACGGCGGCTGGGCGGCTGCCGGCATCGGCACCACGCGTGAAAAGTCGAGTACGATCTACATCAACATCTACGGCGGCACCATCAACGCCAGGGGAGGCAACGGCGCCGCCGGCATCGGAAGCGGATTCAAGTCTTGGACTGCCGTCGTGGGCATCTATGGCGGCAACATCACGGCCGTTGGCGTTTGCCAGGGCGCGGGCATAGGCGGAGGAGCCTATTCAACCGGATCGGTCAATATATACGGCGGCGTTGTCGATGCGTCCTGCTATGTCGATCCCGACTACTACTACAGCCTCGGCGGCGCGGGCATAGGCGGCGGAGCCTACGAGACCGGTACCGTTTGCATCAGGGGCGGAAAAGTCCGGGCGGAGGGAAGCAACTACAGCGCCAGCATCGGCGGAGGACGCGCCAGGGCGGGATACGTGTATGTCAGCGGCGGAACGGTCGTGCCGACTGTTCCCGCCTCGTCGGCCCGGTGCATCGGCGACGGGGCCGGGAACACATCCGTGCCCGGTGAAGTGCGCTTCACCGGCGGCTCCATCGACGCGGCGTTCGCCATTGTGAACCCGGCCGCGACGAACAGCATCGGCGTAGCCGTGTACCCCGTGGTCGTCTCCAATCTCACGGCCAACGCAAAGGTTGCGTTCGACGGCCTGCCGTCCTACTACGGCACGACGGACATCTATGCGGACGAAGAGGGCAAGGTTTACCTGTGGCTGCCCGAGGACTGGGACGAGGGCGGCATCACGCCGCGACTGCTCGCCGCGTCGCCGCGCCGGCTGCTCGGAGCGACCCCTGGCGCAAGCCATACGTTCTCCGCCAACGGCTACAGTTACACGGTTTCGATTCCGGCGGGCGGCGGCGAGGCGGTGGCCGAGCGCGGCGAGGCGCTGGAGCTCAGCGAGCTGAAGATCACCGGCTTCTCGGTGGCGGACGGGTGGATCGTGATCAGCGTGAACGCGAGCCCGGCGACGTGGATGTACGGCTTCGGCGATCGGCTGAGGGTGTATGCGTCCGAGACGCTGCCCGTTCCCGACACCGACGACGCGGTCCTCGAGCTGCCGGGCTGGGAGCTGATTCTGGAGGACGGCGACAACGCCACGTTCGCGGTGCCGCTCGGCGACCTGCCCGAGAGCATGTTCTTCAAGGTGAAGATGAAGGAGAACTAATTTCACATGAACCGCGAGATTTTTGGTATAATGCGCAAAAAAGAGCATGACTGAAGACGCCATAGACGCGAAGCCGAGGCAGCCGGCCGGCGAAACCTCGGTCGCGCGCCTGATGAGGGCCATAGGATACCCGGAGAGGGCATCCAGGGGCGCGGTTTCGTCCATTCTGCGCGTGGACGGCGTCGAGGTGTCGGCGGAGGAGGCCGGCGGGCGGCTGGTGCTCAGCTGCGAACTTACGGACGATGAGTCGCTGCTGCCGAAGCTGGCGGAGTACTCGGCGGGGCGGATGCTGCGGGAGGACGCGTCGCTCGCGTACGGCAACCGGCGCGCGATCCTGTGGCAGGACGCGCCGGCCGACGCCGGAGTGCACGAGCTGAAGCGGCTCTTCGAGACCTTCATGGATTCCTGCGACTGGTGGAGGGACCGCGTCGAAAGCCGCAAGTCCGGCGGCGAAGACGGCGAGGACGTGGACAAAACGATGATGATACGGCCTTGAGGAGAATGTAAAATGAGACAATGGAAACAGGCGGTCTGCGCATTGGCAGCTTTGGCGTCGCTGACGGCGTTCCGCGCCGACGCAGCGCCGATACCGTGGAAGCTGCCGCTCTACACGCTCGTCGCGCGCGACATGGACCTCAGGGTGGCGCTCGACACGTTCGCGGTGGCCGAGGGCCTCTCGGTGGTGATGTCGCAGACGGTGGCCGGGAGCTTCTCGGGCAGCTTCAAGGACGTGACGCCGGCCGAGTTCCTCGACAAGGTGGCGACGACGCACAACCTGATCTGGTACTACGACGGGGCGGCGCTCTACCTCTACGGCTCCGGCGAGATCGCGACGATGCTGATCGACCTGCAGTACATGAAGGCGGGCGAGGTGCGCTCGATGCTGGCGGAGCTCGGGGTGGAGGACGCGCGCTTCCCGCTGAAGACCACCTCCAACGACGAGCTGGTGATGGTGTCCGGGCCGCCGCGCTACGTGGCGCTGGTGTCGGAGATGATCGAGAAGGCCGACCGGCTGCGCGAGAAGCGCACCTTCAACGAGGTCGAGGCGCGGATATTCCCGCTCAAGTACACGTGGGCGGACGACGTGAGCTTCAGGGCGAACAGCCCCGAGTCGACGATGACGATCCGCGGCGTCGCGCGGCTGCTGGAGGAGATCATGATCGACAACTCGGGGAGCAACTCGAGGGAGCTTTCGGTGACCAACGAGCTGACGCTCCTGGAGGCTCGGCAGCTGTCGTCGTACCGCCCGGTAATCCGCGCCGAGAACCGGCTCAACGCCGTGGTCGTGCGCGACGCCGTCTCGCGCATGCCGATGTACGATCGGCTCATCCGCGAGCTCGACGTGCCGCAGAAGCTGGTGGAGATCGACGTCACGGTGGTGGAGCTCTCGCGCAAGGACGCGCTCGACTGGCAGCTGTCGCTGGCGTTCCGCGACCGCCACAGCGACGTCGAGGGCGCGGTCGGCCAGAACGCGGTCAACCTGTTCTCGCCCGAGGCGCTCGCGGGGATGGGACTTGCCGGCGCGCTGACCCACGCGCACTCGTCCTACGAGATCTCGGCGTCGCTCACGGCGCTGCGCGAGAAGGGGAAGGCGCGCTCGATCTCCCGCACCTCGCTCCTGACCGTCAACAACCTCGCCGCCGAGATGAGCGATTCGCAGAGCTACCACGCCAGGGTCGTCGGCACCGAGGTGGCGACGCTGGAGGAGGTTTCGGCCGGCACCCGGCTCCAGATCAAGCCGCGCATCATGCCGTCCATCGCCTCCAACATCCCGAACCAGGTGTGGCTCTCGCTCGAGCTTGACGACGGCGGCTTCGAGTCAGTCACCGTCGACGCGATGCCGATGACGCGCTCCTCGACCCTGCAGACGCAGACGGCGGTGTTCGAGGACGAGTCGATCATGCTCGCCGGGTACCTGCGCGACATCGAGGAGGACGCCGGCTGGGGCATCCCGTACCTGCGCGACATCCCGTGGATCGGGTGGATCTTCGGCGGCAAGTCCTCGCGCAACGAGACGGTGCAGCGGATGTTCATCCTCACGCCGCACGTCGTTGACCTCGACCGCGAGAACCTTGCCCGGCTCCAGGCTACGCGCCTGAGGGACGTCACCGAGGCCGAGATCATCCAGGACGACGCGGACGCGAACGACGACGAGCGCCGCCGCCGCGACCTGGAGCGGAAGCACAACCGCGAGCGCCGCGAGGAGAAGGAGAAGGACTTCCTTGAGCGCCGCAGCTCGGAGCTCGACCACTACAAGGAGATGCGCCAGCTCGACCGTCGCCTGCAGAAGAACGAGCTCGAGGACGAACGGCTTGACTGGAAGATCGAGGAGGAGGCCAAGACCGCGCTCGTGGAAGCCGAGGAGGAGGAAGGCGAGACGCGTCGCAAGGAAAGGGAGAAGGAGCAGAACAAGCAGTGACTTCGCAGGTGGCGATAGAGGGCGGCTTCGCGGAAGTCGCGGCGGGCGCGTGGCTGATGGGCCGCGGCCAGCCGGCGGCTTTCTTCGGCCGCGCCGTCCGCCGCCGCCGCGCCGGCTGGCGCGTGCGCGACCGCTCCGCGCTCGACCTGGTGGAGACCACGGCCGCGGCGAAATGCGCCGACGCATCGCGCCCGTTCCTAACCCACATCCCGTGCGCCGCGCCGGTGTTCGCGGTGTCCGGCAAGGTGCTCGTCGCCCCGGCGGCGGCGCGGAAGGACGCGCATCTCGTCAAGGTGGTCCCCATGAGCGCGAAGCGCGCCCTCTGCGTCACGGAGTTTGGTTTGTCTGACGAGGATGGTGTTTCTGCATGGGTGGTGATGGCGACGGCGGGCAGGACGTGCCGCATGCCGCTTGAGGACGGCCAGACCCTGTCGGTGCGTCCGGAGGCGGTCGTTGCGTGGACGGGCAAGATGCCCACCGGCTTCTGTCCGAAGCTCTCGATCTGGGACGTGATCCTGCCGCGCGGACCGCGCGACCTGCTCTTTACCTTCTACGGGCCCGGCGTCGTCTGGGCCGAGGGTTCCTTCGGGACTCAACCCCTCAGACCCTCAAACACCCAAACACCTTTTTCCCGGAGGGCATATGGCGTTTGACGCGGCCCAGATCCTGCGGCAGACCTACGCCGCCGGCGCCGAGGCGGCGCAGTTCCGGGACCTCGCCGAACCGCAGCGCGTGGCCGAGCCGGCCGTGCAGCGCGGCGAAATCGCGGGTACGGCGTTCGTGGTCGAAGAGGACCCGATGGCGGAGCTGATGGACTCGATGGAGGAGCTCTCGTTCCAGTTCGAGGAGAAGGCCACGAAACGAGTTGCTGAGCGCAAGCTCGGCGAGTTGCAGGGCCCGCGTTCCGCGCTCCTGCGCGCCGTGGAGTCGTGGATGGCGGTGATGCCCGACATGCCCGGGCGGGACTTCCTGGTGCGGATCCTGCGCAACCTGCGCAACTCCTTCACGGCCGGCGCCCCGATGTCGGAGCGCGAGCTCATGCGCGAGCTTGCGCGCGGCTCCACCGACCCCAGCGCCCAGTTCGCGATGCTCGACATACTCGAGCAGGCGTTCGGCGAGGCTGAGGGCGCGATGCTCGAGCTCGTCAGGCGCGCGAAGGCGATGCTCACGCAGGAGCGCGGGCCGGAGATCCGCGCCGGCATCAACCTCGCCGAGGAAGTCAACGCCCGCGCCACCACGCCCGAGGAGATGCGCGAGCTGCGCGACATGTACCGGAGCGAGGTCGTGGGCTTCACCAAGCCGCAGGAGTGCTTCAGGTCGCTTCTGGCCGCGCGCGGGGCGGACGGCATCAAGGCCGCGCTGGACTTCCTCATCGCCGGCTGCGGCGCGGACCTCAAGTCGTCGTCCCCGTCGCTGGAGGCCGCGGCGCTCGGGCGCATCCTCACCGACCTGCAGTGCGTCTCGGTGCTGCAGTCGGTGCTGGAGTCGCTGACCGCACTCGGGCGGCGCATGGACCGCGAGTTTGGCGAGAAGTGCCTCATGGACGGCGAGCAGATGTCGGGAAGGGTCCTGGACTTCACGGAGCAGGCGTTCGTCGCCGCGCCGGGGATCGCGTCGTTCATCTCCGACTGCGGGATCAAGAAGCTGCTTGCGCGCATGGACTTCGCGCGCGAGCTGACCGGGCTCTTCCGGAAGCTCTCGCCGCGGCTCTTCGAGCGCGAAGGCGACCGGCAGAAGCTGGTCGACGCCGCCCAGGAGCACCTCGACGAGCTGATCACCGAGGAGAACGCCGAAGAGGGAGGTGCGTCATGACTGCGCCGGTGTGGATGAACGCCGTGATCGGCGACTTCGGGCGGGCGGCCGGCATCGGGCGCCTGGCGCTGAACGAGCGCGGGACGGCCTCGCTCCGGTTCGAGAATGGCGCCTCGCTGCGCTTCGAGTACACCGGCTCCGAGCTGGTGGTGGCGGTGACGGTTCCGTCCGCCGACGTCAAGCGGCTCCTTTCGCTTTCGCATCCGAAGGCGAGGTACGGCCTCCGCGTCAGGGCGGGAGTGCTGCCTAAGACGCACGAGGCGGTGGTGGCGGTGCGTTTCGCGGAGCGCGAGGTGACTCTTCCGCACGTCAGCGCGGCGTTCGAGCTGCTGTGGCGGCTCGCAAGGGACATGGGAGGTGCGGCATGGGCCTGAGTGTTTCGAGGACAACCGACCCGCTGAGGTTCGACGTCGGCATCGGGAGCGCCGGCTACGCGGACGTGATCACGTCCTCCGTCGGCGAGCCGCAGAAGGCCCTGATGCCGGGGACGACCACGGTCTCCCAGGCGCTGGACGAGATATTCCCGCCAGACAACGGCGTCGGCGGCGAGATCATGCGCGCGCTGGTGGCCGGCAACCCCGCGTCGCTGCGCACGCCGCGCGGCTTCTCGGAGTCGGCCAGGAGGTCGGTCCGCTCGCTCAGGGACAGCGGGACGCCGGCCGCGGACGCGGCGGCGGGCGAGATCGAGGGCCTGCTCGCTGACTCCGACCTCCTCGAGCACTTCCGGCTGGCGCTGCTGGAGACGTAAACATGAACAAACTGACAGATTTCTCGAGCGTGTTCTCGCGCTTCGGCGACCTGGTGCTCGCCTTCCTCGTCGTCTGCATCATCGGGCTTTTGATCGTCCCGCTGCCGACGCCGATGGTGGACCTGCTCATCTCCGTCAACCTAATGATCTCGACGGTGATGCTGATGCTCTCGCTCTACCTGCCGCGGGCGCTGGCGTTCTCCACCTTCCCGACGATGCTTCTGTTTACCACGCTCTACCGGCTGGCGCTGAACGTGACGACGACGCGGCTCATCCTGCTCAAGGCCGACGCCGGCCAGATCATCTACACCTTCGGCAACTTCGTCGTCGGCGGCAACTTCATCGTGGGCGCGGTCATCTTCCTCATCATCACGATCGTGCAGTTCGTGGTGATCGCCAAGGGCGCGGAGCGCGTCTCCGAGGTCGCCGCGAGGTTCACGCTCGACGCGATGCCCGGCAAGCAGATGTCCATCGAGGCCGACATGCGCGCGGGCGCGATCGACCAGGAGACGGCCCGCGAGCGCCGCAACGAGCTCACCAAGGAGTCCCAGCTCTACGGCGCGATGGACGGCGCGATGAAGTTCGTGAAGGGCGACGCGATCGCGGGCCTCATCATGACCGCTATCAACATCGTCGGCGGCATCTGCATCGGCGTGTTCATGAACGGCAAGGACGTCTCGTGGGCGATCACCAAGTACGGCATCCTCACCGTTGGCGACGGCCTCGTCTCGCAGATCCCGGCGCTGCTGGTGTCGATCACGTCCGGCGTCATCGTGACGCGAGTCGGCGACGAGAAGAACAAGCCGCTCGGGCAGGACATCGTCAACCAGTTCTTCGCGCAGCCGAAGGCCATCCTCCTCGGCGCGGTCATGATCGTCTGCATCGGGCTCATCCCCGGCTTTCCGAAGATCCAGATGTTCGGCCTCGCCGCCTTCGTCGCGCTCGTCGGCTGGAGCCTCATTGCCAAGGCGAAGCTCGCCGCCGCCCGTGCCGCCAAGACGGAGGACCCGCTCGCCGCGGCGGCGCCCTCGGAGGGCGCCGCGCCGCGGCCGAAGAAGAAGGACGGCGACGACTTCTCGATGGTGACGCCGCTCACCGTGGACATCGACGCCGACATCCGCGGCGCGCTCACCTACGACGCGCTGAACGAGCAGATCATGGCCGTCCGCCGCGCCCTCTACCACGACCTCGGGGTGCCGTTCCCCGGCATCAACCTCTCGCTCAACCCGTCGCTCAGCGAAGGAAGGTACCGCATCCTCGTCAACGAGGTGCCGGTCTCCGAGGGCGCGCTCCTCAAGGGCCGCATCTTCGCGCTCGAGGAGGCTGAGAACCTCTCCGCCACCGGCGTCGCGTTCGAGACCGGCAAGCCGTTCCTGCCCGGCTACGAGACGTGCTGGGTGAAGGAGGAGGAAAAGCCGCGCCTCGACGAGAGCGGCATCCGCTCCCTCGACCTCGGCGGCGTGCTCACCTACCACCTCTCCAGCGTGCTCCGCCGCTACTCGCACGAGTTCCTCTCGCTGCAGGAGACGCGCATCCTCTTCGACCACATGGAGAAGGAGGCGCCGGAGCTCGTCAAGGAGGTGCAGCGCGTGCTGCCGCTCCAGAAGATAACCGACGTCCTCCAGCGCCTCGTCCAGGAGGGCATCTCCATCCGCGACCTGAAGCGCATCACGCAGACGCTCATCGAGTGGGGCCAGAAGGAGAAGGACTCGGTGCTGCTCGTCGAGTACGTCCGCGCCGCGCTCTCGCGCTACATCTCCTACAAGTTCTCCGGCGGCCAGAACATCGTCGCGGCGTACCTCTTGGACCCGTCGCTGGAGGAGAAGATAAGGAAGTCGGTGCGCCAGACCTCCGGCGGCAGCTACCTCGCGATGGACCCCGCGACCGTGCGTTCCATCCTCGCCGTCGTCAAGCGCACCATCGGCGACCTCGCGAAGATCCCGCAGAAGCCGGTGATCATCGTCTCGGTCGACATCCGCCGCTATTTCCGCAAGATGATCGAGAAGGACTACTACGAGCTGCCGGTCCTCTCGTTCCAGGAGCTGAGCGCGGAGATCAACATCCAGCCTCTCGGGAGGCTGAAGCTGTGAACCGCGGCGGCCTGACGGCCAGAAGGGCTACGAACCGATGAATTACCTGCTGAAGATAGTCGAGGGACCGAACAAGGGCGCGGAAGTTGCGCTCGTGGAGGGCGTCGCCGTCACGCTCGGCAAGGGCGACGACTGCGACATCGTGCTCGTGGACCCGACGATGCCGGACACGCCGCTCAACGTCGAGGCCACGGCGGGCGGAGTCATGGTCGACGGCAAGCCGGTCGAACAGTTCGAGGTGATGACCTCGGGCGATACGTCCTTCGCGGTCGGTCCGGCAGGTACGCCGTGGGGCGCGCTCAAGTGGCCGAAGGCCGGCGAACCGGAAACGACTGGCGGCGAGTCTTCTCCGTCCGGTGATTCCAGCCCCGCGTCGGAAGAGCCGACCGGCAGCCCAACCACCGAACCGACTGACCACCCAACCACCGAACCTTCAAACCGCCGGCGCGGCGGATGCTGCGGCTGCCTGGTCGCGCTGTTTCTTGTGCTGGCGGCCGTCGCCGTCCTCTGCTGGTTCTTCAGGGACAGGATCAGGGAATCGGACCGGTTCGAGCAGTTTGCGAAGATCGGCAAGGGATGGTATTCCAGGTTCACCCGCGAATCCAGGGACGCCAAGGTCTCCGGCGAGAAGCGCGAGAGCCTCTCGGACATCGCCGGGAAGTACGGCCTCAGGCTGGTCGAGTCCAACGGCGTCTCGACTGTCGTCGGCAACCTCAGGACCCGGCGCGACCGGCTCGCCGCCACGGCCGAGGCGTACCAGGCGAAGCCGTGGGTCGAGCTCGACCTCACCGACGACGAGTCGTTCCGCTCGGCGGCCGAGGATGCGCTCTTCACGTACACCGAGGGAGCGCTCAAGGTCGCGGCGGCGACCAACCGCTTCCTCAGGATCGCCGGCATGTCGCCGTCGCCGCTGTCGCTGAAGCGGACGCTGGAGGCGCTGAATGCGGACCTGCCGAGGCTGCGCGGGGCCGACGTCTCGGGCGTGGTCATGGGCGTCGTCCCGGCGGCCCCGGCCGAACCGGAGGATGACGCCGTGATCGCCGGTGACAACGGCTTTTCCGTGAAGAGGACGTCCGTCCGCAAGTCGCGCAAGGGCTCTCCGGCGCTCCCAGTCTGTGGAATACTCACCGCGCCCTATCCATGCCTCGTGATGCGCGACGGAAGGCGCGTCATGGAGGGCGCGCCGTTCGGGGACGCAGTCGTGGTGGAGATCGGCGCCGACAGCGTGACGCTCACCAATTCGACCGGGAGGTTCATATGGAAGCCGTGAGCGAGCCGGTAAGACTGATGGAGATTGAGAGGGAACTAGCGGGGCCGCAGAAGGAGGCCGCGCTGGCGAGGTACGACGCGGTGCTCTCCGCCCTGGCGAAGCGGATAGACGAGGCAATGAGGGCGGGGCTGCCGCCGGACGAGTTTCCGGCGGTCGACGGGCTCCGGGAGGCGAACACCATCGCAAGGAAGATTTTGCGTCTGACCGTCCGGGTGGACGGGGAGGCGCGGAAAGCGTAGCCGAAAGGCGACGTTCAACAGCAAACACAACAAGAAAAGGAACGGTAAAATGTCAGCATTGGGAAATACGCATCCTACCACACATCCCGAGGTGGTGGACTTCGTCGAGCGTCCGCACCGGGTGGGCACGGACACCGCCATCAGCAACTTCGTCCACACGGACGCGGTCTACAACGCGCTCTTGAACGCGACCTACCAGATGGAAGAGCGTCTGAAGGAGTGACGTGCAGGCGAACCTCCAGCAGCTGCAGTACGACCTGCAGCAGTGGAACCTCGCGCTCACCACGATGACGAACATCAACAAGAACATGGGCGACGCGCTGAACTCGATCGCCTCCAACTTCCGTTGATCTTCGACCTCGAGAGCGAAGAGGCGAGACTGTTGTTGAATGTCGCCCTTATGGCGACGGGGCAGAACCGCTTCCATTCCGCCGCGAAGATACTCGCGGCGCTGGGGCGGTTTCGCCCCGGGGAGGCGTCCGTCGCCGTGGCGAACGCCATCCTCTTCATCAGCATGAGGGACTTCCAGGGAGCTGTCGACTACATTGACGGCGACGCCCTGCCGAGGTTTCCGTCCTCCGCGATGCTCAAGGCGTTCAAGGGCATGGCGCTTCTCAGAATGAACCGCGCTGCCGAGGCGAGGATGCCGCTTGAGGAGGCGGCGTCCGACACGGTCGATCCGGCGGCGGCGCAACTGGCAAAGGACCTGATGGAATGACAGAATCGATGATAGTCGAGGCGGTGCGGGCGGCGCAGGCAAGCCCGGTGACGGACCCGGCGGCTGTCGGCGCCGTCAACGCGGCTACCGCGGCGGACCCGGCGGCGGTGACCAGGTTCCAGGCGGCGATGGGCGTGGGCCCGGCTGACGCAGTCGACCCGATCCCGTTCGCGAGCGAGGCGACCGCCGCCTGGCGGTCCGCGCAGGCGAACAACCAGGGCATCCTCCACCGGATCCGCGCACTATCGCAGCTGGAGCGGATGCACGGACCTGCCGCCGGCGAACTGGTGGAACTGCAGTACGAGGTGATGAACCTCGCGTTCCAGCAGGAGGTGGTGACCAAGGTCGCCGACAAGTCGTCGAACGCGATCCAGACTTTGGTCAAGAACCAGTAGTGGTAGAAGTCTAGATGTCTAGACACCTAGAATTCTAGAAAGGAACAAAGAATGAAATACGCTATACCGGTCGTGGCCGCGGCGCTTCTGCTGGCCGGGTGCGACAAGGAGACTACGCTCCACGCGGGACTCGCGGAGCGCCAGGCGAACCTCGTCATGGCCGCGCTCATCGACGCGGGGATCGGCTGCCACAAGTCGCCTGGCGAAGAAGGCACGTGGGACGTCACGGTGGTGGAGTCGAGGTTCGCCGACGCGGTCAACCTGCTCGAAAAGGCCGGTCTGCCGCGCCAGCCGCACCAGGGGGTCGGCGAGGTGTTCAAGAAGACGGGCATGATCTCGTCCCCGAGCGAGGAGCGCATCCGCTTCATGGACGCGCTTGCGCAGGACCTCGCGAAGACCATATCGAGTATCGACGGCGTCGTCGACGCCCGCGTGCACGTCGTGCTGCCGGAGAACGACCCATTCGCGCGCCATGCGCTGCCGTCGTCCGCCGCTGTCGCGATCCGCTCGCGCTGGGACGCGGACCTGACGGACGTCATTCCGTCGGTCAAGGGCCTCGTGAAGAACGCAATCGAGGGCCTGTCCGCCGAGAAGATCATGGTGACGGTGTTCCGCGACCCGCCGCCGAAGAAGTAGTTAGGTGGTTAGGTAGTTAGGTGGTTAGGTAGTTGGAGGGTATGACAACAGAGGAGAGACAGTTCCTGCGGACGGCCGTGTGGCTCTTCATGAGGCACGGTCGCAGCGACCGCGCGCTTGGCGTGTGCGAGGCCCTGCACGAGGCCGACCCGCGCGACGGCGTGGCGGCGGTCGCGCTGGCGGAACTGCTCCTCGAGCGCGCCGACGCGAAAAGGGCGGTGGAAGTCCTCCGCGAGGCGGACGTGCCGCCGGAACTCGCCCATGCCGAGGCGGTTCTCGAGACAAGGGCGCTCAGGCTCGCCGGACGCACCGGCGAGGCCGATTTCAGGTGGCGGCGCTACATCGAGTCGAGGAAGGGCGCCGACAGGAAGTGGGTGTAGTCATCTCGGCAGTCGAATGCCGAAAACAGAACAGTAGATGCCAGGAGAAATCAACATATCGATGGATGAAGCGAGGGCGTTGGTCGCAGACCAGGCGCTCTGGCCGCGCGTCCGCGATTTTCTCTGGGACTTCGCCTCGCAGGTGCACGAATCCTGGTTAGGTGGTTTGGTGGCGCCTAACTACCAAACCTTGCTCGCCTCGCCCCGCGTCAAGCGCCATGTCCTCTCCTCGCTTCGCGTCACGCCATGCTTCCACTCTTTCCCCAAGGGCGACTGGAGCCGGCTGCTGCTCCTGGACGGCGCCACGCTCGTGGAGATCGCCAAGTGGCTCGGCGCGGTTGCCTGCGCCGGCGACCTCCGCCGCGTGACCGACGGCGCGACGGTGCGCGAACTCAAGGCGGCGCTGCCCGGCATCTACCCGGATGTGTTCGGGTACACCATGTATTTCAAGGGGGTTGATCTTGCCGCAAAGGATGCAAAGTCTGCAAAGGGACGGATGAGTGAAGATGTCGTTTCGACCGGGCTGTCGATCATCGTCTCGCTTCTCGACTCTTTGCCGGAGGCTCTTTCGTCTCGCCTTGAGTTCAAACTTCCCAAAGGTCTTTGCGACCTCTGTGTTCTTTGCGGCGAAAATGAACGGCCTGCGTTAGACGCTGCCGTCAAGAGGCTTCTCAAACTTAAATTCCCGGAGGCGTACAAGCTATGCTGCTGATAGAGAAACAAAACTTCACGCTTGCGTCCGACCGCCGCCTCGTCAAGGCCGCGGACGTGGCCACCGCCAAGTCCGCCGCCGAGATCGTGGCCGACGCGGAGGCCGAGGCGCGCAGGATCCGCGAAAAGGCGAAGGCGGCCTTCGAGGAGGAGCGGAAGCGCGGCTACGAGAAGGGGCTCCAGGACGGCAAGCTCGAGATCGCCATGCAGAAGCTGGAGCAGGTCGACCAGTCCGTCGCCTTCATGGAGTCGGTCGAGGGGAAGATGGCCGACATCGTCATGAAGGCGCTCAGGTCGTTCGTCGTCGAGGTCGGCGACAAGGAGATGGTCGTCAACATCGTGCGCAAGACGATGAACGCGGTGATCCGCACCCAGCGCCACGTGACGCTCAAGGTGGCGCCGGAGATGGCCCAGGTCGTCAAGGACCGCGTCGCCGCGCTGCGCAAGGACTACCCCACGGTCGAGTCGTTCGACGTGGTGGAGGACGAGCGGCTCAAGGGGCCGGCGTGCATCCTCGAGACCGAGGCCGGCGTCGCCGACGCCTCGGTGGAAAGCCAGTTCGCTGCGATTGAGCGTTCGCTGAAGCGCCATCTCGCCCGTGACCATGAGGAGGCCGCCAAGCCGTGACTACGCCGTTCGACTATATTCCGGCGGTCCTGGACCGTGCCGTTGAGGATGCCCAGCCCATTGACGTGAAGGGCAAGGTCATCCAGGTCGTCGGCACCATCGTCAAGGCGTCCGTCCCCGGAGTGAAGGTCGGCGAGATATGCATTCTCAGGAACCCGTGGGAGTCGCTGGAGGTGCAGGCGGAGGTCGTGGGGTTCACCAAGGATGCCGCGCTCCTCACCGCGCTCGGCCCCATGATCGGCATCTCCGCCGAAACCGAGGTGATCCCGACGCGCCGCGAGCAGATGGTGCCGGTCGGCATGAACCTCCTCGGGCGCGTCCTCGACGGACTCGGCCGTCCGATGGACCTCGAGGCGAAGGGGCCGCTTCGTCCGGACGGCTACTACCCGGTCTACGCCTCGCCGCCGCCGCCGCTGGAGCGCAGGATGATCACCAAGCCGATTTCGCTCGGCATCCGCGCCATCGACGGTCTGCTTACATGCGGCGAGGGGCAGAGGATGGGCATCTTCGCCGCGGCGGGCGGCGGCAAGTCCACCCTGCTCGCGTCGATCATCCGCAACACCGAGGCGGAGGTGACGGTGCTGGCGCTCATCGGCGAGCGCGGTCGCGAGGTCAGGGAGTTCATCGAGAAGGACCTGGGTCCGGAGGGGCTCAAGAAGTCGGTCCTCGTCATCTCCACCTCGGACCGTCCGTCGATGGAGCGGCTCAAGGCAGCGCACGTGGCGACGTCCATCGCCGAGTCCTTCCGCGACCGCGGGATGAAGGTTCTGCTGCTCATGGACTCCGTCACGCGCTTCGGGCGCGCCCAGCGCGAGATCGGCCTCGCCGCCGGCGAGCCGCCGACGCGCCGCGGATTCCCGCCGAGCGTGTTCTCGGAGCTGCCGAAGCTCATGGAGCGCGCCGGTAACTCGTCCAAGGGCTCCATCACCGCGCTCTACACCGTGCTCGTGGAGGGCGACGACATGACCGAGCCGATCGCCGACGAGACGCGCTCCATCCTCGACGGCCACATCATCCTCTCGCGCAAGCTCGCGCAGATGAACCACTATCCGGCGATCGACATCCTCGCCTCGGTCTCGCGGTGCCAGTCGGCCATCATCCCGAACGACCACAAGGCCGCCGCCGCGAAGCTGCGCAAGCTCCTCGCCAAGTACGCCGAAGTCGAGCTTCTCCTCAAGATCGGCGAGTACAAGAAGGGGTCCGACCCCGAGACGGACGAGGCCATCGACAAGAACGGCGCCGTGAACGCGTTCCTGCGGCAGGGGCTGGACGAGCGCCCCGAATACGACGACACGATCGAAAAGCTCAAAAAGGCGGTGTCGTAATGTCCTATGTCCTCCAGCCACTTCTGCGGATACGCACGATGCGCGAGGACCGCGCCAGCGGCGAGCTGTCCGCCGCGCGCCGCGAGCTTGCCGCGGCGGAGGACGCGCTGGAGGCGCGCCGGCGCGACCTCGCCGCCTACGAGGAGACGAAGGAGGAGCGCCGCGACAGGATATACGACGCGATAATGGGTCGCACGGTGAGCCGCGAGCAGATCGACCTCGCGAACGCCGGCGTCGCCAGGATCGACGAGGAGGGCGCGCTCAAGGTGGACAACGTGGCGCGGGCCGAGGGCGAGCGGAAGAAGTGCGAGGAGGCGACCGTGGTCGCCCGGCACAACCTGGCGGTGGCCATGAAGAACAGGACGAAGATCGACGAGCACAAGGAGGTCTGGATTTCCATGGAGGCGGCGGAGGAGGAACACCGAGCCGAAGGCGAACTCGAGGACTTTGTGGTGAGAAAGCCGGAGATATGACAGTGGGAGCAATAACATTTGACCTGGGCTTTGGGGCGTCGCCGTTCCTGGTGACGCTGGACGACGCGTCGGGGCTCGCGCCGCTGACGCTGCCGGAGGCGCTTGCGGCGCAGACTGCTCCGCAGGACGAGTCAATTTCCCAGAAGCCGACTGCGGAGCCAGCCGCCGCCGCCGTCCAGCGCTTCGCGGCTGCAATGGCGGCGAGCGCGCAACCCTCGCCGAAAGAACACCCGCTTCGTGTCTTCCGCAACGCATTTGCCGCGCAGTCCGCCGCGCCAGTCGTTGCCGAGGGGCAGATTGCTACTGAGAAGCCAGTTGTTTTCGAGCAGCCGATTGCGGCCGAGAAGCCTGCTGTGGCTGAAGTTCCTCAGATGGTCGATAGTCCTGTTGTTGTTGAGAAGCAAATAGTCGTTGAGCAGCCGGTCGTCGCCGAGAAACAGGTAGTAGTCGAGAAGCCAATTGTAGTCGAGAATCCGGTTATTGTCAAGACTCCGCAGACGGTCAATCGCCCAGTTGTTGCCGAGAAGCCAGTTCAGTCTGAGAAGCCAATTGTCATCGAGAAGTCGGTAGCCGCTGAGAATCAGGTAGTAGTCGAGAAGCCTGTCATTATCGGAATGCCGATTGCATCCAAGAAGTTTGTTATTGCTGAAACGCCGATTGTTGCCGAGAAGCCAGTTCAGGTCGAGAATCCAATTGTCGTTGAAAAGCCGGTAGCCGTCGAGCGGCAGGTAATAGTCGAGAAGCCAGTCGTCGCCGAAATGCCGATTGCGGTTGATAAGGCTGTGGTTGCTAAGGTGCCTACAATTGCTGAGAAGCCAATTGTTGTCGAGAAGTTGGAGGTGGCTGAAGCTCCGCAGATGGTCAATCGTTCTGTGGTTGCGGAGAAGCAGATAGTCGTTGAGCAGCCGGTCGTTGCCGGAAAACAGGTAGTAGTCGAGAAGCCAGTCGTTGCCGAAACGCCGATTGCGGTTGAGGAGCCTGTGGCTGCTGATATTCCTGCTGTAGTTGAGAAGCCAATTGCAGCTGAGAAGCCAGTAGTCATCGAGAATCCGGTTGCGGCGGAGGTGCCGCAGGTGTCCGAACGTCCGGCCGTAGCCGAGTCGCCGTCAACCCCAGCGCCGCAGACGCCTTCCAGAGAGATGCCAGTGGCGAACCAGGTGGCGGGCGAAACGCAGACGCCGCGCGATGTTCGCGAAGTTCCCGCTGACAGGCCGGCAGAGCCTGCGCTTGACCGAATCGTCGAGTCTGGCGCTGGCAAGAACGCCGCGGTCGACAACGAGGACATTGCCGCGGCGACCCAGTCTGCTCCCGCCGCTGCCGTTCCCGCGGCAGACGTCGTCTCTGCGCCGGTTGCGCCGGAAGTCGCGGCGGCCGCCGCCGCGACGGCACGCACCGAGGTCATTGTGGAGACGGTCGACAGGATCGTGGAGGCCGTCGCGGCGCAGATCGAGGTGACGCCAGCGCTCGCGCACGGCGACGGCAACGTGCGCATCGTCCTCAAGCCGACCGTGCTGGACGGCTCGGAGATTTCGGTGACCGCGAAGAGCGGCGAGCTGTCCGTTGCCATTGCGCCGGCGACGCCGGACGCCGAGCGCCTCGCCGCCGCCGCCCTGCCGCGCCTTGAGACCGCGCTGGCAGAGCATGTGTCCACGTTCCACCGTGTAGCCGTTGCTGTCGTACAGAGGAAGGGGAAAGCCAATGAAACCGCTTGAGATTCTCTCCGCGCTGCCGAAATGGGCGAACGCCGCGCCGGAGTCGTTGCTGGACTCGCCGGCGTGGGCAATGCCGTGCCGCCTTGGCGACGCCTCCGCCACGCTTCGCGCGGCCGAGGTGCGCCCCGGCGAGTCGCTTGACCTTGCGGTGCTTCTGGACGGAGAGCGCCATTTGCTGTCGATAGCCGATTCGCCGCGCTTCGCCGACCTGCACGCGCTGTGGGCCACGCGCGCGGAGGTACCCGAGCCGATTCTCCTCGCTCTCGTGGAGAAGGAGTGCGGCGCGCTGCTGCAGCTCGTCGAGAACGCGGTTCGCCGTCAGCTCAAGGTGGAGGGGCTCGCGTCCGAAGGACCGGACGAGCGTACCTTCTTCATGCAGGTCGAGGACGTGGTCTTTGGCCTGACGCGCTCGCCAGTCGTCGAGGCGGCCCTCGGCCAGCTCCGCTTTGTCGACACCGCCCACCAGTCGGTCCGCGAGGAGCAGCTGCCGTGCGAGACCGAGGTCGCTTCGTTCGTGCTTTCCGCCGCCGACATCGCTTCGATTGCCGTCGGCGACGCGCTCCTGCTGCCTGAAGTCGGGACGGTTCCGCCGCGGCTGGTCGTCGACGGACGCTTCCTCGTGGACGAGAACGGCGTTGCGCCGTTTTCCGACGACGGGCGGCTGCGCGTAGTCGACGCCGCGCCGCGGACAATCTCGCTGGGCGAGCTCTTCGACCGCGCCGAGAGCCCGGTTGAGGAGGCGGACGCGAAGCCGTCGCAGCTTCGCCTCGTGTCCTCCGGCAAGACGCTTGCCGAAGGGAGTCTCGACAAGCTCGCCGGACAGAGCGCCTTCGTCGTGGAGGCAGTTGGTCCTCGCCCCTAACCACGAACCACGAACCACGAATCACGAACCACGAACAACGAACAACGAACAACAAATAACCTATGTTCCAGACAAATCCATTTACGCTGATAATCGTCATGGTGGGGCTTTCGCTCCTGCCATTTGTCGCGATGGTGGCCACGAGCTACCTGAAGATCGTCGTCGTGATGTCGCTTATCCGCAACGCGCTCGGAATCCAGTCCATTCCGCCGAACATGGTGCTCAACGCGCTGGCGCTGATCCTGACGTTCTACATCATAGCGCCGGTCGCCAGCGAATCGTGGGGGATCCTGGCGGAAAGCCAGAAGGCTGCGGCTGCCCAGCTCCAGGCCAAGGGTGCGGCTGGCGGCGCGGCTCCGTCGTTCGACCTGGGGCTCTCCACATCGGACCTCGCCAAGGGCGCCGAGCCTTTCCGCACCTGGCTCTCCGAGCACACCTCCGACCGCGAGCGGGCGTTCTTCGTCAACACGGCCGAGCGCCTGTGGGCCAAGGACCCCGACGTGCCGGCGAATGTCGACCCCGAGAGCTTCTGCATCCTGATCCCGTCCTTCTGCGTCTCGGAGCTCACCAAGGCGTTCCAGATCGGCTTCCTCGTCTACCTGCCGTTCATCGCGATAGACATCATCGTGTCGAACATCCTCCTCGCGATGGGCATGATGATGGTCTCGCCGGTGACGATCTCGCTGCCGTTCAAGCTGCTTCTCTTCGTGATGGTGAACGGCTGGACCCTGCTCATCCAGGGGCTTATCCGGGGGTACGTGATATGAGCAAGGCCGAGCTTCTCGACTATGCGCAGACCTGCCTCCTGATTGTCCTCAGGCTCTCGCTTATCCCGATCCTGGTGGCGACGGTGATCGGCGTCCTCGTCTCGCTCCTCCAGGCGCTCACCCAGATCCAGGAGCAGACCCTCGGCTTCGCGGTCAAGCTGATCGCGATTTCGCTGACACTCCTCGTCTGCGCGTCGTGGATCGGCTCCACGCTTCTCCTCTACACCCAGGACATCTTCACGCACTTCGCGCTGCTGAGGTGATGCCCTACATTGAATTCCATCGCTGGATTCTTGCTGCGGTCCTGGGAATGGCGAGGATCGGCGGGGCGTTCGCCATCTGCCCAGCGCTGGCGGACAGCATGATCCCGGGCGTCGCCAGGAGGGCGGCGGTGCTCGGGTTCTCCTGCCTGGTGATCCCGTTCATCAAGGCCGGCATGCCGCCGGGCGAGCCGAACGTCGGCATGTTCGCGCTGCTCGCAGTCAAGGAGGCGTTCATCGGCTTCCTCCTCGGGTTCTTCGCGGCGGTTCCGTTCTGGATCGTGGAGAACATCGGAAACTTCATCGACAACCAGCGCGGCTCGACGATGGGCGAGGTGTACTCCCCGCTTTCCGGCGCGCAGGTCTCGACGACGGCGATATTCTTCACCCAGATCGTCAGCACGCTTTTCTTCGTGAGCGGCGCGGTGCTGGTGTTCCTCGGCGCGCTTTACGCCAGCTTCTCCATCTGGCCGGTGTTTCCGGAGGGGGCGGTCTTCCCGTCGTTCTCCAGTGACGCGCCGGTGCGGATCCTCGGCTACGTGGATGGGATGTTGCGGACGACCGTGGTCATCTCCGCGCCGGTGATCATCGTGATGTTCCTCGCGACGCTGGGACTGGGGCTCGTCAACCGCACCGCCCCGCAGCTCAACGTGTTCTTCCTGTCGATGCCGGTCAAGTCCGCGCTCGGCATCGCCATGCTCGTCGTGTACCTGCCGTTCATCATGGACATGCTGATGTACACCAAGGAGAGCGCGATCCTCGCCCCGGCGCTCAAATTGTTAGGTGGTTAGGTGGTTGGGTAGTTAGCCATGGCTGAAAGCGCTGGAGAGAAGACCGAGCTGCCTACGCCCAAGAAGCTGCGCGACGCGCGGCAGAAGGGCCAGGTCTGCACCTCGAAGGACATCATCTCCACGGCCATCCTCGTCGTCCTCTTCGCGCTCCTCGCCTGGATGGGCGTCGCGCTCATGGAGGACATGGAGCAGCTCCTCCGGTTCCTCGGCGGCGGCATCGAGCACAACGGCGTCGGCGACGTGATGGAGTCGTCCAAGCTCACTATTATCTACATTCTGAAGCACTCGTTCATCTTCGTGCTCGTGGCGGCCATTATCGGCATCGTCGGCAACGTCGCGCAGATCGGCTTCCTCTTTACCCTCGACCCGATTCTCCCCAAGATGGAGAAGCTCAATCCGGTCGAGGGCGCGAAGAAGATCTTCTCGGTGAAGAACCTCTTTGAGTTCCTCAAGAACGTCGTCAAGGTGTGCTTCCTCGGCTACCTCGTCTACAAGATCATCTGGGCGAGCGTACCCGAGCTGCTCACGATGTGCTACGGCACCGTGGACGACGTCTTCCCCTGCCTCAAGCTGATGCTCAAGCGCCTTGCCGTCTACACCGCCTTCGGCTACATCGTGATCGCCGTCGTCGACCGGCTCTTCCAGGGGCGCAACTTCACCAAGCAGATGATGATGACGAAGGACGAGGTGAAGCGCGAGTACAAGGAGATGGAGGGCTCGCAGGAGATCAAGCAGGAGCAGCGCCGCTTCCGCGACGAGATCATGAACGGGCAGGATCCAGCGAAGGCGGCGAAGAAGGCGAGCGTCGTCGTCACCAACCCGACGCACCTCGCCGTCGGCATCCGCTATGCCGCCGAGGAGTCGCCGCTGCCGCGCATCTGCGCCATCGGCGCCGGCAAGGTCGCGAAGATCATCCGCGAGACCGCCCTTGCCGAGGGCATCCCGGTGATGGAGGACCGCCCCCTCGCGCGCGCCCTCTACGCCAAGGGCGCGGTGGAGGACTTCATTCCCGATTCCCTGATCGAGCCGGTGGCCGAGGTGCTTAAGTGGGCCAAGCAGATCCAGGATGCCCGCAAGGAGGAGGAGGAACTCGACTCCGTTACGCTGGAGGACTTATGAACATCGAAGAACTATACAAGACAATCGCCCCCAGGCTGACGAACTGGCTCGTCGCCAGCGGCAGCTCCTACCACGAGGCATGCGACCTCGTGCAGAGCACCTTCCTCAAGTTGTGGAAGATGCGGGACGACCTCCGGAACAGCGATAGCGACGTCTCCGGGCTTGCATTCACCATCGCGCGCAACCTGCGCAAGAACCTCGCCCGCGACAATGCCCGGCTTACGTTCGTCGGCGAGATCCGCGACGCGGACGAGGGCGAGCAGGGCGGAGCCAGCGCAGACGGGGAGAGCCTGGCCACGCGGCTCTCGACGACCGACAACCAACAGTCGGGTTCCGACTCCGAATACCTCCGTCAACGCCTGACCGAGGCGTTTGCGAAGCTTCCACCCATCCTGCGCGAGGCATATACGCTCTTCCAAATCGGCGAAATGTCGATCCGCGACATCGCAAATCAGACCGGAGTGAGCGAAAATCTCGTAAAAGTGCGCATTTTCCGGGCAAAGTCCAAGCTGCGTGAAATTCTTGCAGATTTACGTGTAACCTAACGGTACATTGTGTGTAGACAAGGCGGAACCACAAAGTACCACACAAAGGGGAAACAAAATGGACATCAATCTTAACAGCAACTTTAACGGCAACATCGGCGTGAGGCCCGATATGCAGGGCATCGGCGGTGTCGGCGGTGCGGCAGAAGAGTCGCCCAAGGCATCTCGCACCGCGGCCAACCTAACCGTGGGGAAGGGTTTGGATGCCCTCTCCTCCGCCGAGCCGACTGCGGAAATCTCCGCCGACGCGCTCTCCCGCGACGACGACCTCGGCAAGCTGGTCAACGCCGCGTTTAGCCTGCCGGCGCCGCCGATGCCGGACTTCGGCACCTGATTCTCCACGCTCCGCGAATTATGGTATAATTCGCGTCATGAAACAGTTTCACGGTCATGTCATTGTAGCCGGCGCGGTTCTCGCGCTGGCTGTTGCTCTGCAGTTGACGGCGGCGCCGGTTGAGTGGGAGTTCCCGCGGCTCGGCAGCTGCCACGAGGGGATGGCGTTCTCCGACGGCGTCACCGGCGTCCTCGTCTGGGGCGGCGGCGACGAGATCCGCCTCACTATCGGCCGCGCCGACCTCTGGGACCACCGCGGCGGATACGCGTGGACCGCCGAGCAGAGCTACACCAACATCGTCGCCGCAGTCGAAAGCGGCGACACCGAGCGGCTCATGGCGCTCTTCAAGAAGGAGACCCCGAAAGACCAGCCGCGCAACCCGTACATGCTGCCGCTTGGACGCGTCGTCCTGAAGATCCCAGGCGCCACGCTGACGCGCGGCGAGCTCGATCCGTTCACAGGAACGGCGTGGATCGACTTCGTTCATGAGGGCGAGACCAAGCGGCTCGAGGCTGCGATGTGCAGATGGGGCGGCGGACTTTTTTCTGTAAAGTTTCCCAACGGTGTGCAGTTCCGGGCTAATGTCGTACCCGCCATGGAAATGCCAAATGTACGCAATGCACTTGAGCCTATAGGCTTCGGCGACGCCAAGAAATGGTACAACGACAAGTCCGGCGCGTTTGGCGCAGGGGAAAGCTGCGGCTTCTCGTGGAATCTCCCTGCCGATAGACCAGTGTCTGTCTTCTGGTGGCGCTCCGGGCAGGAAATGTTCGTAAGGACGGAACGCGCGCAAAGGGAAAGTCCTTTCCTCGCTTGGGGCGGGCCGAATCCGACATTTGAAATAGTGAAAAATGAATCCGTTGCTCACTGGGCGAAGTTCTGGGCCGATGGCGCGCGCGTGAAAGTGCCTGACGCGCAGATCCAGCGCATCTTCGACTACGGCATGTACCGCTTCGGCGCGATGACGGACCCGGACGGCGTTCCCGCCGGGCTCCAGGGACCGTGGCTCGAGGACGACCGGCTCGTTCCCTGGAACGGCGACTACCACTTCAACATCAACGTGCAGGAATGCTACTCGCCCGCCTACCGCGGCGGACACTTCGCGCACCTGAAGCCGCTCTTTAAGATGGTCCTTTCGTGGCGGCCGCGGCTGAGGGAAAACGCGCGCCGTTTCGTCGGCATCGAGGACGGCTACACCCTGCCGCATTCGGTGGACGACCGCGGTGTATGTATCGGCGGCTTCTGGACCGGCACCATCGACCACGGCTCCACCGCCTGGGTGGCGGCGATGATGATGCGCTACTACCGCTATTCGCGCGACCTCGACTTTCTTCGCGACAGCGCCTACGACTTCATGAAGGGCGCGATGAACGTCTACCTTGCGATGATGGTGGAGGATGGCGGCCGCCTCGCGCTGCCGCTCGGTCCGTCGCCAGAGTGGGGCGGCTCGCACGCCAAGGGCTCGGTGGGGCGCAACCCATCGTTCCAGCTTGCCGCGGCGCACCGGCTCGCGCGCGACCTCGTGGAAGCCGCGGCGGCGCTCGGCGAAAAGCCCGATCCGCGCTGGCTCGACGTCATGAAGCGCCTGCCGCGCTACAACGAAGGGCCGTTCGGGTTCCGGCTCTTCGGCGAGCAGGAGCTCACCGAGTCTCACCGCCACCACTCGCACATGGCGGGGCTCTTCCCGTTTGACGTCGTTGACCTCGCCGACCCGTCCGCGAAGTCCGCCGTCGACCGCACCTACGCCAAGTGGCGCGAGAAGGGCACTTCGTACTGGACCGGCTGGTGCGTCCCGTGGGCTGCAGTCCTCGAGCTGCACGTCGGCAACGCCGATGGCGCTGTCGGGATGCTGCGTGCCTGGGAGAACCACTTCTGCGACGATGGCCACGGCTCGCACCACAATTCGGTGCGGGACGGCTTCACCAAGTGGACGCATGGCGAGTCGGTGATGCAGATGGACGGCCAGTGTGCGGCGACGGCGGCGGTTCTCGAGATGATGGCGCACGATGTGAACGGCAAGGTCGAGTTCTTCCGCGGCTGCCCAGATTCCTGGCGCGAGGTCTCCTTCGAGAACCTCGCCCTCTCCGACGGCACCCGCGTCTCCGCCACCCGCGTCGACGGCAAGATCGTCCAGGTTCCGGCCCTTGGGGCCCAATGCAGATGAAGACCCTGCTCGTAGGATACCGCGCGGGCGATCTCGACGCGAAGGCGCTCGAGGGCGACGTCGTCTGCCATGTCCTCGACGTCTACGACCGCCACGCGATCGAGAAGGCCTGGGGCGCGAAGTGCGTTTGCTCGCCGCACCTGCCGGAAGGGCCGTGGGACCTCGTCCGTTTCCGCACCGGGCCGAAGGTGATGTCCGGTGAGCTCTCGCTCGACCTGCTGCAGGAGATCCACCTGCTCAAGCCGGCGAAGTTCGAGCTCGACTTCGTCGGCCGCGAGCGCGACCGCAACGACCTGCTCGCCAAGATCAAGGACGACCCGGACCGCGTCCGCTCCTTCGCCGCCACCTGGCCGGCATCGGTGCCCGGCGGACCGCGGCTGACGTTCACGAGCTTCCCGGGCTGCTTCTGCCATCGCCGGCTCGACGATGGTGGCCTCGCGCTCGCCGAGGTGGTCTCGCGCGAGCTTGGCCCCGCGCCGCGCGCGCGGCGGCTCACGCTCCTCGACATGGGCGCGGGCTGCGGGCTCGTCGGCTTCCTCGTCTCCTCGGCCGTGCCAGGGATCGCGCTCACGATGGTCGACTCCCACACGCGCGCGGTGGAGGCGTCGCGGATCAACTCCGCCAACCTCGGCATCCCCGCCGACGTGGTCCTCTCGGACGACGGAACCCCGCCGGAGCTGGACGGCTCGTTCGATGTCTTCGTCGGCAACCCTCCTTATTATAGCGAATACCGCATCGCCGACGTGTTCCTCGCCACTGCGGCCAGGGCGCTGAAGCCGGGCGGCGTCTGCTACATGGTGTGCAAGAACGCTGACGGTCTCCGGCCGGTGCAGCTGCGGCATTTTGCGGAAGTCCAGGTAGTCAACCGCCGCGGCTACGCGGTGCTCAAGTCCCAGAAAGGAAAATAGCGATGCTCAGCTTAGGTTTCAGGCGCCTCAAGGTCTGCGAGGCATTCGGGATACCGGTCTACCTCGACTGGTCGACGATCATCCTCGCGCTGATGTTCCTTCAGCTCGACAACATCGTGCTGTCGCTCGCGCTCGCCGCGGTGCTGCTCGTCTCGATCGTCCTCCACGAGCTCGGCCACTCGCTCACCGCGCGCTGCTTCGGCTGCAACACCAAGGATATCACGCTTACAGTCATCGGCGGCTGCGCGTCGCTGGAGCGGATGCCCTACAAGGCGTGGCAGGAGCTGCTCGTCGCGGCGGCCGGTCCGGCGACGAGCTTCGTCATCGGCGCGGCGATGTGGTTCGCTGCGGTCGCCCTGAACGAGGGCTTTGCGGCCGTGTTGTTCTGGTGCGGTGCGCAGCTCAACATAGGGCTTGCGCTCTTCAACCTGCTGCCGGGCTTCCCGATGGACGGCGGCCGCATCTTCCGGTCGCTCGCGCGGTTCTTCACCACTCGTGCGAGGGCGACCTACGTGGCGATGGCTGTCGGCCGCGTCTTCGCCGTGCTGCTCGTGGTTGGGCCGCTCCTCGGCGTCACCCACGTCTGGATCATTCCCATCGGCGGCTCGTTCATCCTGCGCGTGCTCATCGCCTGGATGATCTGGACCGTGGGCTGGAACGAGTACCAGCTCGCGCTCGCCGAAGAGAACTACCGGCGCTGGACGCAGTCTGACTTCGACGCGCGCGTCTCGCCGCCGCCATACGACCTTTAGCAAACATAAGGGTGCGGCGCTGCTCGCGGGGGCGGCGATAGGCTTCTGCCTCGCGCCGGAAGGTGAGAAGCGCCCGGCGGAGGCCGAGGCGGAGCCGCAGGCGAAGGCGGCGATCGCCGACCGCGGCGACGAGGCGAGCGTCGCGGCGCTGCGTGCGCGGGTGAAGACGCTCGAGGCCGAGCTCACGAAGGCCCGCGCGCAGACTCAGCTTGCCGACATTGAGGACAAATTCAAGCCTGCGAAGGAAGAGCCTGTGGCGCGCGAAGATGGCCCGCCGAACGGAGCCGAGCGCTTCCGCGCGGAGATGGAGCGGATCAAGAAGGAGGAGCCCGAGCGCTACCGCGAGATTGTCACCAACATCGAGAACTTTCAACGTCGCGCCGCCGAGCGCCGCCAGGCGAAGATAGACTACCTCTCCACTATTGACACCTCCGGGATGAGCGAGCCGGCGAAGGCAGTCCACGAGAAGCTCAAGGCCGCGCTCGCGCGGCGTACTGCGATCGATGCCGAGCTCTGGGCCGAGGACCTCTCCGACGAGCGCCGCGAAGAGCTGATTGGACAGCTGCACGACGCCGAGCGCCAGATACGGCGGCTCAACCGCACGGAGCGTGCGAACCTGCTTGGGACCATAGCCGCGGCGGTTGGCATGGAAGGGGACGCGGCGACAGAGTTCGTGCAGGCAGTCGGCGACGTCATCAAGGCGACAGACTCCGGCTTCGGCGGCCACCACGGCCCGCCGCCGCCACCGCCGCCGGGGAACTGAGCGATGAAGGTCATAATCGAGGAGAGCTGGCACCGGGAGCTCGCCGGCGAGTTCGAGGAGCCGTACTTCGCCGAACTCGCCGAATTTGTGCGCGGCGCCTACCGTGGCGGACCATGTTATCCGCCGCCGGGGCTCATCTTCAACGCTTTCGCGCAGACGCCGTTCGATGCGGTGAAAGTGGTCATCCTCGGCCAGGACCCGTACCACGAGCCAGGCCAGGCGCAGGGGCTGGCGTTCTACGTGCCGCCCGAGGTGACGCCGCCGCCATCGCTTCGGAACATCGCGAAGGAGCTTGGCCACATGCCGGACCTCATGTCCTGGGCGCGGCAGGGGGTGCTGCTCCTCAACGCCACCTTGACCGTCGCCGCGCACCAGGCGGGTTCGCACCAGGGCCGCGGCTGGGAGCGCTTCACCGACGCGGTGGTGCGCGCGCTCGCCGAGCGGCGCGAGCACCTGGTCTTCATCCTCTGGGGCTCCTACGCGCAGCGGAAGGGGGCAATCGTCGACCGCTCCCGCCACTGCGTGATCGCCTCGGCCCACCCCTCGCCGCTTTCCGCCAGCCGCGGTTTCTTCGGCTCGCGGCCCTTCGCCCGCGCCAACGAATACCTCGCCGCCCACTCCATCGCCCCGGTCGAGTGGTAGGGCCAACGCGGTGCGTTGGAAGTGTTTCAGTAGTCAGCAGCCAGCAGCGCAGCGGCCAGTAAAGATGGGTGATTCATCTCCGCTTCCCACTGGCCGCTGATAGCTGGTTACTGTTTGCTGAGATACTCCCAACGCATAATGCGTCGGTCCAGGTCGAGTGGTGCCCCCCCCCTTGCAATCTAGGGGTCATTTTCGGTATAATACACACTTATTTCCAAATCACCAAGGAAGAAAAGAAAATGGCAAAACGCGACATCCCTCTCGAGAAGGTACGCAACTTCGGCATCATGGCCCACATCGACGGCGGCAAGACGACGACGTCGGAGCGCATCCTCTTCTATTCCGGCAAGAACTACAAGATCGGCGAGGTGCACGACGGCGCCGCGACGATGGACTTCATGGTCCAGGAGCAGGAGCGCGGCATCACCATCCAGTCCGCCGCGACGTGCGTGCAGTGGGGCGAGTACCGCCTCTCGCTGATCGACACTCCCGGACACGTTGACTTCACCGCCGAGGTGGAGCGCTCGCTCCGCGTGCTCGACGGCGCGGTGGCGCTCTACTGCGCGGTCGGCGGCGTGCAGCCGCAGTCCGAGCAGGTGTGGCGCCAGTCCGAGAAGTACAAGGTGCCGAAGATCGCGTTCGTGAACAAGATGGACCGCGTGGGCGCGAACTTCTACAGCGTCATGGAGCAGATGAAGAACCAGCTCGGCGCGAACCCGGTGCCGGTCGTCATCCCGATCGGCGCGGCGGAGACGTTCGAGGGCGTCGTGGACCTCATCAAGATGAAGGCGCTCTACTTCGACATGAAGAGCCTCGGCAAGACGGTCATCGAGAAGGACATCCCCGAGGAGTACGTCGAGAAGGCGAAGGAGTGGCGCCAGAAGATGCTCGAGTCCGCCGCCGAGCAGGACGACGCGCTGATGGAGAAGTTCTTCGCCGGCGAGGAGCTCACCAACGAGGAGATCGAGATGGGCCTCCGCAAGGGCTGCCTCTCCCGCGCCATCACCCCGGCCTTCTGCGGCACGGCGTTCAAGGACAAGGGCATCCAGCCGCTCCTCGACGGCGTGTGCAAGTACCTGCCCTCGCCGCTCGACACCGGCGCGGCGGTCTCGGCCGACGACCCGACCCAGAAGCGCGAGGTGTCCGACACCGAGCCGTTCTGCGGCCTGGCGTTCAAGATCATGAACGACCCGAAGTCCGGCGGCAAGATCACCTTCGTGCGCGTCTACTCGGGCACGCTCAAGCTCGGCGAGGAGATGCTCGACTCGACGATCGACAAGGAGCAGCGCATCTCGCGCCTCTTCCGCATGCACGCGAACAAGCAGGAGCCGCTCGACGAGGCGCACGCCGGCGACATCGTGGCCTGCGTCGGCCTCACCGAGACCCGCACCGGCGACACGCTCTGCGACCCCGCCCATCCGATCACGCTCGAGTCGATCGACTTCCCGGCGCCCGTCATCTCGGTGGCGGTCAAGCCCAAGAGCCGCGGCGACAACGAGAAGCTCGGCGTCGCGCTGCACGCGCTGGCGATGGAGGACCCGACCTTCGTGGTCACCTTCGACCAGGAGACGAGCGAGACGATCATCGCCGGCATGGGCGAGCTTTACCTCGAGGTCATCGTCGACCGCCTGAAGCGCGAGTTCAACGTCGACTGCGACGTCGGCGCGCCGCAGGTCGCCTACCGCGAGACGATCACGACCAAGGTCGAGAACGAGTACAAGCACGTCAAGCAGTCCGGCGGCCGCGGCCAGTACGCGCACGTGTGCCTCCGCCTCGAGCCGCAGGAGCCCGGCAAGGGCTTCGAGTTCGTCAACGAGATCAAGGGCGGCGTGATCCCCACCGAGTACATCCCGGCGGTGGAGAAGGGCGTCAAGAAGGCGCTCGAGTCCGGTCCGCTCGCGGGCTTCCCGGTGGTGGACGTGAAGGCGACGGTGTACTTCGGCTCCTACCACGAGGTCGACTCGAACGAATTCGCGTTCGTGACCTGCGCGATGCAGTGCTTCAAGCAGGCGTTCATGAAGGCCAAGCCCCAGCTCCTCGAGCCGATGATGGACGTCGAGGTGGTGGTGCCCGAGCAGTACATGGGCGCGGCGAACGGCTCGATCAACCAGCGCCGCGGCCGCATCGAGGGCATGGAGGACCGCGCGGGCGTCAAGCTCCTCAAGGCCACCGTCCCGCTCGGCGAGATGTTCGGCTACTCGAACGCCATCCGCACCGTGACCCAGGGCCGCGGCTCGTTCACGATGATCTTCAAGCAGTACGAGGCGGTGCCGAAGAACATCGCCTCCGAGGTCGTCGAGAAGCGGATCAAGGAAGGCAAGGTGCGTCCGTCGGCCGACTAATGGCCGGCGGCGCCGCCTGCGCCAAGCCTTTAACCGTCCGCGCCGGGCCAACAACGGCTGCCCGGCCGGACCGAAAACAGAAAGGAAAAGAAAAATGCCAAAGATGAAGACGAGGAAGTGCGCGGTCAAGCGCATGAAACTCTCGAAGACCGGCAAGGTCCTCCGTTCGCAGGGCGGCCACGCCCACCTGAACAACGGCAAGAAGCGCAACCGCAAGAACAACCTCTGCGGGCGCACCGTGCTCGGGTCGCTCAAAGTCACCAAGACCTATGCCCGCGCCCTCCAGGGCCGGTAAGTCGTGAAAGGAGGAAAAGGAAATGCGCGTTACCAATGCACCCGCTTCCCGTGAACGCCGCCGTCGGCGGCTGAAACTCGCCAAGGGCTTCTACGGCGCCCGCTCCAAGCTCTTCCGCACCGCGACCGAGGCGGTCGACCGCGCCATGCGGCTCGCCACCGCCCACCGCAAGCTCAAGAAGCGCAACTTCCGCCAGCTCTGGATCGGCCGCGTCAACGCGGCGGCCCGGCAGGAGGGAATCAGCTACTCGAAGCTGATCGCCGGCCTCACCAAGGCTGGCGTCGCGCTCAACCGCAAGATGCTTTCGGAAATCGCCATCCGCGACCCGGAGGGCTTCAAGTCGATCGTCGAGATCGCCAAGAACGCCTAAGCCAAATGCGGATCCAGCACGAGACGCCCGTCCTCGCCACGCGCGAAGGCGGGCGCCCTTGTCTACCCGCGAACCACGAGCCACGAACCACGAGCCGCAAAAAATGGTATAATACGCAACATCCACCGAAAACAAAGGAGCTGAAACATGAAGACAATAGCCATCTCCGCAGTCGCCGCGCTCGCGCTCGGCGTATCTTTTGCAGCCGACGAGCCGCCGGCCACCCCCTCCGAGAAGACCGCCGCGGTCGAGAAGCGGACGTCCAAGACGCTCAAGGTGTCCGACGTCGCCAAGGACAAGAAGCTCACTCCCGAGGAGCGCGAGGCGAAGATCGCGGAGATGAAGCTCAGGCAGCAGGAGCGCATCGAGGCGCGGAAGAAGGCGATGGAGGCGAGAATCGCCGCCGCCGAGGAGGCCGCTGCGAAGAAGAAGGGGATTACGGTCGAGGAGCTCCGCCGCCAGCGCGACGAGAAGATGGCCAAGGCCGCCGGGATGAGCCTTGAGGAATGGGCTAAGCTCGACAAGGAGACTAAGAACGCCAAGCTGCGCGAAGTCGCCGAGGCGAAGATGCTTGAACGCGACAAGAAGGCCGCTGAGAAGGCTGGGGTTTCGCTTGAGGAGTACCGTCAGCAGCGCGAGGCGAAGCGCAAGGGCGTGAAGCGCGTCAAGGCCGCGGCCAAGCCCATGCCCGGTGCCAAGCGCGTCGAGACGCCAGTGTGCAACGGGACGAGCTGCGAGCTGCCGAGCGCCGAATCCGGAAAATGAGTTCCCTTCCCGAATACCCAATCGGGCGCACCGTAATCGGCAGCGAGGCGGCGATCCGCGCCGCCTATGAGGCCTTCCTCTCTCAGCCGATCGACGAAACGCGGCTTGCGCCTTCGCGCGAATGCCCGTTCAGCCTCAAGCGCACCACCCTCGCCGGCGAAGCATCTGTCGCCGGCGTCGGCACATTCGAGGGGAGCGAGAAGCAGACCCTCACCTTCGCGCCGTCCGCGAAGCCCGGCTGGTGGATCCGCCGCATGGACCACCCCGAGCAGCTCGACACCCAGGTTGACATCGCCAACCTCTGGACGAGCGCGCAGAACCTGGTGCTGCGCTCGGGCTCCTCCCACAACTACCTGCGCATGGTTGAGCACATCATCGCGCTCCGCGCGGGGCTGGGGGTGGACGACGTGCTACTCAAGGTGAATTCCGGCGATCCGCCGCTCTTCAACGACTCTTCGATGCCGCTCGTGAAGGCAATCGACCATGCGAAGGTGGTGGAGACCGGCGCCGACGCCACCTTCGTCACCGTGCGCGAGCCGGTGGCGTTCGGCGGCTCGCGCGGGGACTTCCTCCTCTTTCTGCCGGCTGAAAACGGCGAACGGAACCTGCGCATCGACTGCGCGATCCGCTGGAACACGGTGATCGGCAGCCAGCGGGTGCTCTTCGACGCCACGCCCGAGACCTTCCGCTACGCCGCCTACGCGCGCACCAACGCAACGCGCAAGCAGTACATCCTCGCGAAAACGGTGGGCAAGCTCTTCGCCTCGACCCGCAACTGGGGCTACAACGACAAGAACATCCTCATCCACGGCCGCCGCCGCTTCTACACCTCGCCCCGCTATCCGGTGGGGGCGAAGTATCTCGAGCCGGTCTGGCACCGCGCCACCCTCGACCTCATGGCCGCGCTCTCGCTGACCGGGGCCGACCGCTTCGTCGGCACGGTGGTGAGCTTCCGCGCCGGCCATACGCTGGACTGCGATGCGGTGCGCGCGCTCTACCGCAACGATCTTCTGACCAGGCTCTGAGCCGATCTTCCAACGAAAGGACAACGACAATGGCAACACAGAACGCAAGCAACTGGACGCTCTCGCAGCTCGTGACGGCCGCGGAGAAGTTCACCTTCGCCGACGGCCACGCGGATATCAACGAGACTCGCGCGCTGATCGGGCTCATCCGTCCGTTCGCCGCGACGGATCCTGACCTCGCGGCCTTCCAGAAGCTGCTCATCGACATCGAGGAGGACGGCGTCGTCACCCCCGAGGAGTCCGCGGCGCTGGCGAAGGCGATCGCCGCCCTGCGCGCGAAGTACCAGGCGTCCGACGGCGTCTACGACGCGCGGACGCTCGGGCTGCCCAAGATGGGCGTCCTCGGCGTCCAGCACATGTTCGCCATGTTCGGCGCCACGATCCTCGTGCCGATCCTCACCGGCCTCAGCCCGAGCGCGACGCTGCTCTGGGCGGGCCTCGGCACGCTTCTCTTCCATCTCGTCACCAAGCGCATGGTGCCGGCGTTCCTCGGCTCTTCCTTCGCCTATCTCGCCGGCTACTTCGCGCTGGCGGGCATGGCGGGCACGGCCGGCTACGAGACGGTCTCGAAGTCGACGATGCTCCAGTACGCCTGCCTCGGCGTCGCCTCGTCCTCGCTCGTCTACTTCGTCGTGGCCGGGTTCGTCAAGGCGTGCGGCGTGAAGACGGTGATGAAGTTCTTCCCGCCGGTCGTGACGGGACCTATCATCATCGGCATCGGCCTCGTGCTTGCGCCGGTCGCGATAAACAGCTGCACCTCGAGCTGGCCAGTCGCCGCCATCGCCATCGTCACGGTGATCGCGTTCTCGATCTTCGGGAAGGGGATGTTCAGGATCATCCCGATCCTGATGGGCGTGATCGTCTCCTACCTCGCGGCCGTCGTCTTCGGCAAGTTCGGCTGGTGCGACGCGATCGACTACTCTGGTGTCGCCAACGCCGCCTGGATCGGGCTGCCGCTGAAGTGGGAGAACACGGTGTTCCCGCTCTTCTCCAGCCCCGACTGGGGACGGATCGTGAGCGCCGTCGCCATCGTCTTCCCGCTCGCGTTCGCGACGATCATGGAGCACGTCGGCGACGTCTCGGCGATTTCCTCCACGGTGAAGCGCAACTTCTTCGAGAACCCGGGCCTGCACCGCACGATGCTCGGCGACGGCCTCGCCACCTGCCTCGCCTCGCTCTTCGGCGCGCCGGCGAACACGACCTACGGCGAGAACACCGGCGTCCTCTCGCTCTCCAAGGTCTACGACCCGCGCGTCATCCGCATCGCCGCCTGCCTCGCGATCCTGGTCTCGTTCTGCCCGAAGTTCTCAGCCTTCATCGGCACCATCCCGGGCGCGACGATCGGCGGCGTCTCGTTCATCCTCTACGGCATGATCTCGGCGGTCGGCGTCCGCAACCTCGTCGAGAGCCAGGTCGACCTCGGCAAGAGCCGCAACATGCTCATCGCGGCGCTCATCCTCGTCCTCACCCTCGGCATCTCCTTCTCCAAGGCCGGCGCAATCGCGTTCACGGTCGGCTCGCTCAAGATCTCGCTCTCCGGCCTCGCCGTCGGCGCGCTCCTCGGCATCGTCCTCAACGCGATCCTCCCGGGCAAGGACTTCGCCTTCTCCGAGACCGCGCCGTCGATCAAGGACGCCGAGCGCTTCGGCGGCCCGAAGCCGAAGAAGGACTAAGGGGGAGGTGGCGGAGAGATGAGCTGGTTCCTCGGAGGCATCGCGTTCCTCGCGATCGGGTACTTCACCTACGGCAAGGTGGTGGAGAGGCTGATTCCGCCTGACGACCGCAAGACGCCGTGCATCGCCCATCCCGACGGCGTGGACTACGTTCCGCTGCCGAAGTGGAAGAACATGCTCATCCAGCTCCTGAACATTGCCGGGGTGGGGCCGGTCATCGGCGTCATCCTCGGCATCAAGTTCGGCAAGGTCGCGCTTCTCATCATCCCGGTCGGCTGCGTCTTCATGGGCGCGGTGCACGACTTCTTCGCCGGCATGGTCTCGATGCGCATGAACGGCGCGAACATGCCGCGGATGGTGCGCGAGCACCTCGGAGCTACCTACGCCCGCGTGTTCACCTGGATCATGATGCTCGCGCTGCTCCTGTGCGTGACCGTGTTCATCAACGTCCCCTCGACGCTCATCGACCGGCAGTGGCTGCCGGGGACGAACGTCTTCTGGTGGGCGGTCGTCGCGATCTTCGTCTACTACATTGCCGCGACGCTCTTCCCGGTGGACAAGATCATAGGCCGCGTCTACCCGGTGTTCGGCGCGCTGCTCATCGTCGGCTCGGCCGCCATCTCCGTCGCGCTCGTCGTCGCTGGCTTCAGGAACCCGGAGATATTCTCGGACTGCGCTGGCTTCGCCGGCTTCCAGTCGAAGAACCCGCTCTTCCCGTGTCTCTTCGTGACCATCGCCTGCGGCATCATTTCCGGCTTCCACGCCACCCAGTCGCCGATCGTCGCCCGCACCTGCCGGTCGGAGCGCGAGGCGCGCGCGACGTTCTTCGGCATGATGATCGCCGAGGGCGTCATCGCGATGATCTGGGCGGCGGCTGCGCTTGCCATCTACAACCTCAACGCCGACTACATCTCGCTCCCGGGGCCGGTCGTGCTCGGCCACATAGCCACCCACTTCCTCGGCACCTGGATGGGCGGAGTGACGGTCGCGGCTATCGTGGTGCTGGCGATCACCTCCGGCGACACCGCGCTCAGGTCGGCGCGGCTTTCGCTCGGCGAGGAGGCGGGGATCGACCAGGTGAAGGTTCCGACGCGCGTCCTCACCTGCCTGCCGCTCGTCGCCATCGTCGCCGCGCTGCTCTGGTGGTCGAACAAGGACAAAGGCAGCTTCGGCCACCTCTGGAACTACTTCGCCTGGATGAACCAGCTCGTCTCCACCACCATGCTGATGGCGGCGACGGTGTGGCTGCTCCGCCTCGGGCGCGGCGCGAAGTCCCTGGTCACGCTCGTCCCCGGTATCTTCATGTGCATGGTGATCACGACCTTCATCTTCTGGGCGTGGCCGTCGAAGGGACAGGTCTGGGGCGTGATACCCGGCGGGCTTCCGCTTGGGTTCGCGGCCTGCGCGGGCGCGGTCGTGACGGCCGTCGTGGTCGCCGCGGTGCTGCGCTCTGGCCTGCGCGGCGGCGGAAGGACCAGTGCGGATGCCGCGGCGAAGTAGCCCCGCACCTGCCGGCCGCGATCCGTTCGGCGAGCTCGGCGCGAAGCGCGCTCTGCCGCCGGGACTCCTCCGCCGCTTCCGCGACCGGGTGCTGGTGATGACAACCGACCGGTGCTTCAAGCGCTGCCCCCACTGCACGCGCGCGTTCATCCTCGGGCGCGCGCCGGTCGTGGACACTCCTGAGCGCCTCGCCGCCTGCGTCGACTTCGTGCGCCGGCACCGCGAGGTGCGGGACGTCCTCCTCTCCGGCGGCGACGTGCTGACCCTTTCCGACCGCGAGGTGATGCGGTTCGTCAATGCCTTCGCCGCGCTTGACCAGGTCGAGGTGGTGCGCATCTGCACCCGCGCGCCGGTCGACGCGCCCGAGCGCGTCACCGCCCGCCTGGCGCGCCTGCTCGGGCGCTCGAAGAAGGTGTGGGCCAACATCCACGTCAACACCGCCGCCGAGGCGCGTAAAGCCGCGCCGGCCGCCGCGAGGCTGGTGGAGGCGGGGGTCCCCGTATCCTCCCAGACCGTGCTTTTGAAGGGCGTCAACGACACGCCGGCGAAGATGCTCGCGCTTCTCCGGGCGCTCTCCGCGGCGCGGATACGTCCATATTACGTCTTTCAGTGCGATCCGGTCGCGGGAGTCTCGGAGCGCTTCGCGGTGCCGCTTGCTCGGGCGCGCGAGATTGAGGAGTGGTGCGCCGCGCGCATCGGCGGGCTCGCGCTGCCGCGGTTCGTGGCCGATGTCCCCGGTGCGTCGCGCAAGGTGCCGATCGAGCGCCTGTAGGCTTATGTCAGCGGAAATGGGAAAGCCGCCGCATGGCGATTTTTGCTATAATACGCGCATGGCACTGCCGGAGTGGCGAAATGGCATACGCGGCGGACTTAAAATCCGCTTCTCGGTAATCGAGAGTACGGGTTCGACCCCCGTCTCCGGCACCAAATAATGAGCATGAGGCAAATGAGACAGCTTGGATTGGCGCAGATGCGCAGGATGGCGGCGGCGGTAGGCGTTGCCGTCGCGCTGCTGCTGGCAGGGTGTTCGTCGTGGACCTATGGCGCGCTACACTCTGGCGATACGGCGAAGCCGGAACTTTCAGGCGTCTACTCGCTCGGACCGTTCTTCGTTTCCGCCATCGCCATCAACGAGACCAAGTACTGGTACGACGACCGCGACCTCGCCGGCGAGGTGGAGGCGGTCCTCCACGTCCTCGACCCGCGCGCCTTCCCGGCCAACGGCAGCGGGACCAAGGTGTGGGCGAAAGTATTCGAAGACAAACCCCGCGGCAAGTTTCCGGGGGCGAAGGAGTCCTGCAAGGTCTGCGCCGGACCAGGTTCCGACCCGATGGGATGGGAGTCGGTCAAGGCCGTCATCGGCGCAATCGGCGAGAAGCCGTCGCAGGCGGTCGAGCGCGTCCTCGCCGAGCGCGCAGGCGGCTACGTGGTAAACAGCAAGGCGGTCTGGTGCGAGACTGTCGCCCGCTGCATCGTCATCGATCTCGCGCGCTGCGAGGGGAGGAAGAAATGAACCTGTTCACGCTGGCTATCGCAGCGGCTGCCGTCTGGCCGGCACTGGACGCCTCGGACGCGGCCATCTACCGGTCGATCCACGAGCCGCGCGTCGTTGCCGTGCAGCCCAACCACACCCACAAGGAGATGGTGCTGATGCCGGACGGCGAGGTCCGCTACTACGGGAAGGACCTCGTGGACGGCCGGCCGCGCGAAGTCTACCTCTCGTCCCGCGACCGCGGGCTTTCGTGGAAGACGAAGCTCTGCCGGTCGGGCGACCTCGGCGAAATGGCCAAGTGTCCCTGGGCCGACTATTACATCACCGTCGTCGAGCCGGCCGAGAAGGGCGGCTTCCTGCGCTGCATCCGCTCCAAGGACGGTCCGGACGGCAAGGTGGAGGTTAGGACCAACGACACCGCCTCCACTTCGCTCAACTTCTTCCGTCCAGTGCAGCCCCTGGAGAAGTCCCGCCGCTGGATCTTCGCCGGCGCGCGACGGATCGACGGCTACGAGCGCCCCGCGCTTGCGATCTCCGCCGACGACGGCGAGACCTGGCACGAGGTGGTGGTCACCAACGCCGTCTCCGCCGACCGCATCCTCTACCACGACAAGTCGCTCCGCTGGAACAACGGCTGCTGCGAGCCGACGATCGTCGAGCTCTCGAACGGCGAGCTCCTTATGGCCGCGCGCGCCTCGTTCCGCCACCACTACCTCTACCGCTCGAAGGACGCCGGCGAGACCTGGGAAGGTCCGGTCCCGGCGCCGATGTTCTACGCCTCCAACACCATGCCGACGTTCCTGAAGCTGAGGGACGGGCGCATCCTCTTCTTCTGGAACAACACCGAGCCGCTGCCGAAGCGCGACCCGTCGGAGTACCCGGAACTCTGGGAACCGGAGCTCGAGGGTCGCGCCGAGACTGTCTTCACCAACCGCGACGCGCTCCACGCGGCGATCTCCGAGGACGACGGCAAAACCTGGATCGGCTTCCGCGAAGTGGCGCTCGACCCCATCCGCAACCGCGCCGACTTCCGCGAATACGGCAACATGCCGTGGCGCGAGCACGACAAGAGCGTCCACCAGTCCCAGCCGATGGAGATGCCCGACGGCAAGATCCTCCTGCCATACGGCCAGGGCGCCGCGGCCCGCATCTGCATCTTCGACGTCGCGTGGCTCTACGAGACCGACCGCTTCGACGACTTCCGCTACGGCCTCGACGGGCTCTCCAACCACCTGTACGTGAAGTCGCTCAACGGCAACATCCGCGGCTGGAGCGGACACTGCGCGTTCAACCGCGTGCCCGGGGCGCTGCTGGTGCGCGAGCCGGACACGAACCCATATTCCAAGCGCGAGGCGCTGCAGATCTGCCGCGTCCGCGACGAGCGGCTCGTCTCCGACCGCCAGGGCGTGGCGTGGAACTTCCCGGCCGGGCTCAAGGGCAAGGTCGAGCTCGAGTGCCGCGTCGACGGCGAGGGCTTCCAGCTTGCGCTCTGCGACCGCTGGTTCAATCCCTGCGACGAGTTCGTCGGCGAGGAGGCGGCGCTCGCGGTCCCGGTTACGGCGGAGACGCTGGGCGGGAAGGGGAAGTGGCAGGTCGTCCGGCTGAGCTGGGACTGGTCGGCCGGCACGGCGGAGCTCTTGTGCTCCACCAACGGCGTCGCCCGTGCGCTTCCGCTCAGGACCGATGGCAAGTCGCCGTTCGGACCCTCCTACCTGCATCTCCAGACACTTGCGACCGGCCACGATCCGAAGGGCGCCTACTTTCGCTCCTTCCGCAAGGTCCATCTGCCATAGCGCAAATCGGCAAGGGAAGCCAAAACCAGAATTTTAAAATTTTTTAAAATACCCCCTTGCGCGCATCACGTCGATTATGATATACTACACATCCGTTCGCCCCTAAGGGGTGGGCATCGCTCTTTGAAATCTGGGTGTTTGAGAAGACAGTAAATGTTTGTGCAAGGGGCCGATCGAAAACAACTCAAGAATCTTTTTCTGAGAGTTTGATTCTGGCTCAGAACGAACGCTGGTAGCGTGGATTA
>CACXRO010000031.1 GCA_902770045.1 uncultured bacterium | reverse complement strand
GGCGCAGAGGGTGGCGACGGCGGCGAAGAAAAGGAAGGCCGCAAGTCTGGGGCGCGACATCCTCGAGAACGCATCGGACAACAGGGCAAAGAAACGCCTGCCAAGTAGAGCCAGCAGAAAGGCAAACGCCAGCGCTGCGCAGGCAAATGCGCATACGACCAGGCTATTTGCTCCGATTACCATGCAACTCCGACTGTTTGTCCGTTCCCCGAGATATCACCCCGCGCACCGCCATAGTATCCGATTAACAGCTCGCTTCGCTCGGCGAATATGCCCTGCGGGATAGGTGAATTATATCAAAAATCCCCACATGATTGGGTATGGATTTCTCCCGGCGGAGAATGCGGCGAAAGGTGAGCGACGTAGTCGCGAACAAATCCGTGTGTTAACCCATCAAACACTCATCTCTGGATTCGCTTCAGTCGCAGGGGGCCGACGAGGCCGGCGGGGCGCAGCCGGCTGTCGGGGCGGTATCCGCCGGATGCAAGCCAGGTCGGGCGCTCGCCCTCGGGCAGCGCCGCGTCGCCGACAAGCCGGTTCACCCAGCTCGTCGCAACCTCCACCTCGAGCTCGTTCTCCCCTTCCTTCAGCGCATCCGCCACCTCAACCTCGTATGGCTCCGTCCACATTCCGCCCACCTCGCGTCCGTTCAGCCGCACCCGCGCAATCTCGCGCACGCCGCCGAACGCCAGCACCGCCCGCTCCCCTGCCGCCGGCTTCGCCGCGGCAAAGCGGGTCCGGTATACCACCGTGCCGGAGTAGTGGCGGATGGACGGGTCCGCGCTCTTCGAGAGGTCCACGAGCTCAGACATCACCACCGGACCCGCCGGACCGCGGCGAATCGGACCGGACTCGAACTCCAGCGTCCATTCGCACTTCAGCTCCGCGGCGGTTTCCGCGGCAGCCACGCGTCCGCCGCGCCCCGCTGCCGGCGAGGCGAACACCACGAACACGCTCTCGTACGGCGCGAGACCAAGCCGCACCTCGGTGGCGTTGCCGTCGCCGCGCCACTCCGGCGCCTCGTGCATCGCGCCGGTCACGGCCTGCCAGAGCTCGGGGACGCGCCCCGCGACCCGGAAGCGCACCTTCTCGTCGACGCGGCGGCCGGACTGGTTGGCGATGAAGTACACCTCCGCATTCGGCATGGTGCGGTGGCAGTAGACGAGCGGCGCGTCCGCGGCAAAGCCGCAGTCCGTCGCCGACCCGCGCATCGCAAGCGCCTGCTCGAGCGGAAGGTTCCAGGCGATCGTCCCGCGCCCGACGCGGCGGAAGAGCACGTCCTTGCCGTCCACCTCTCCCCAGAGCGCGGCGGCGTCGCTCTTGACCATCTCGTCCGAGCGCGGCTGGCCCGCGAGCGACGGCGAACGCAGCGGCCGGGGGCCGATGACGAACGCGCCTTCATTGACGAGCCGCCTGACGCAACGGAGCGTCTCCGGACGCATCGTCTCGAGCCGCGGCAGCACCAGCACCTCGTACTTCGTCCCGTGCGGAAGCGTGATCCGGCCGGAGGCGTCCACGCCTGCCGTCTCGCAGAGCACCTCGGCGTTGATGTAGTCGAACTGGCGGCCGGACGGCGGCGCGGGGTCGGCGGCGCCGGTCATCTTCGGCGCGTCCTCGCCGATGAAGTAGGCGATGTCCGCGACGTTCAGCCCCTGCTGGAGCATGTAGTTGGCGCGCTTCAGGTACGCGGTGAAGACGTCCATCTCGCGGAACCACGTGTTGTGGCGGTTGAACTCGTTTCCGAACCAGGCGTTGATGCCCGGCTGCCGCTCGTCCGGCTGGTGGATGTAGAGGTGGAGGAGCGTCGCGTTGACGCCCTCGGCGAAGAAGCGGTCGGTGCGCGGCTTCAGGTCCGCCGGCGAGTTGCCGAACGGCGCCCCCGCGCAGGTGTTGGACTCCGACCAGACGAGCCGCTTGCCGTAGGTGTGGGCGCAGCTCGAGGCGGCGCGGTTCTCGATGTTGCCGAGGCTGCTGAGGCTGCCGAAGCTGCCGGAGCTCCAGAACTCGCCGGCGACTTCGTCCGACTGGCCGCCGTACTGCAGGAACTCGCCCGGGAAGCCCCAGTGGCCGTAGCACTCAAGCCAGGTCTTCATGCCGCGCTCGCCGCTCGCGGCCCGCAGTCCGCCGACGTATGAATGCGCCACCTCGTCGGCGACGAAGCGCCGCAGGTCCCAGAGGAAGCGGTTGGTGTCGCCGCGGCTGCCGACGCCCATGCCGAACAGGGCGGGCAGGTACGGCCTCGGGTCGTAGCCGAAGGACTCCTTGAAGCGACCGGCGAAGCCGTCGGTGAAGTTCTGGGCGCCCATCTCGTAGCTGTCGAGCACGGCGTAGCGGATCGCCCCGCGGCACTTGGGCGGGGTGCGGTCGAGGATCTTCCCGAGATAGGCGTCGAAATGCGCCTTGACGTGCTCGCGGCTCATCTTGTCCACCTCGTACCCGGTCGCCTCGGGATTGGCGGGGTGGTTCTTGACGCCGGTCGGCGCCGCGGCGAAGCGGTAGACGACCCATTTTCCGGCGGGGACGTCCCAGGCAATGCTCCCCGAGGCATCAGGACTCCCTTGCAGGATCACAGCCCTGCCCGGCTCGAGCGCGGTGCCCGCCGCCTCCGGCGGATCTTCCGGCCACTGGTACTCGCTCCACATCGGCAGCGATGTCTCGTGCATCTTGGCAAGCGACTTCTCGAACGCGCGCGAGACGAGCGGCGCGGCGCGCACGGAGACGGACGCGAACCGCGCGGCGTCAGGTCCGTCCGGCTTCACGGTCACGCGGAACCGCTTCGCCGCCACCGGCGCGAAGGCGGCGAGGACCGGGGCGTGCGGACTAAAGGTGACGCCGTTCTCGTGGTTCACGCGGCTAAACGGCATCTCGCAGACCCGGCGCCACACGCCGTCCTGCTCCGCCTCCACCGCCACCGAGCCGGACACCTTCCCAGCGGCGAATTCGAGCTCGACCGACTGCGCCAGGAAAGGACGCTCCGCCGACAGCTCCACGACGAGCGGCTTCCGGTCGCGCACGGAGAGCGAGCCGTCCGCGTCCTTCGCCACCAGCGCGTCGGTAAAGCCCGGTGGCGCGGGATAGGCGGCGACGAAGAGGTCGCGCATATCCTCGGCCGGGGCGCACTCGAACCTGGGCGCGGTGAGGACGACCGAGTTCGTGGGGCCTTCGACGACGGCGACGCTCGCGACGAAACGGCGCATCGCCGCCTCGGGCTTGACCCACGGTCCTCCGGACTGGCTCCAACCCGGCGAGTTGAAAAGCCCGATCTCGATGCCAAGCTCGTGCGCCACCTCGAACGCCGTCGCCAGCGCGCGCTCCCACTCCGGCGAGAACGTCCTCACCTTGCCGCGCGAGACGCCGGCGGAGATGTCGCCGATGTACGCGCGGTCGATGCCGGCACGCTTCATCGCCTCGAGGTCGCGGCGCACGCCATCGCAGGAAATGTTGCCGTCCAGCCAGTACCAGTAGACTGCGGTCTGCACCTTGCCGAACGGGGACCTGAAGGATTGCGCCAGCTCGCTCCGCGGCGGATTGGACGGCGCCTCGTTCGTCGCCTCGGGCATCGGACGGCGGAACTGCCCCGCGCCCGCCTCCGCGACGGCGACCGAGACGGCAAGGGCGGTAGACAAAACTACAGATTGCTTCATGGTATTTCTCCTGTCAGATTGGTGGGTATTCTACCACACCATTTCACCACCCGTCAACCTGATGAGATTATCAGTATGAATTTCGGGGCTCGTGGATATAAACTCCGATCTGTGGGGCTCTCGCTACCGCTCCGCAGAATGTTTATCGCTTCGCATTTTACATTCATCCTCCACAGCCACTTTTACCATGTTTTATTTCTGCGGCTTCGCCGCAGGGGGATTCGGGGTCTGGGGGCTTGCCCCCAGTTATTAAACCTGGCTACGATGGAATCGTAAGTGGGGTTGTCGTGGGCGAAGCTGCGGAGCGTTAGCGGGAGTCCCAACCATCGGAGTTTCAAACACCCGAGAAACCGCGGCGACGAGAGATGGCGCGGTGGGCACGCCAAGCGCGGCGAGGCGCTCGAAGCTGTGGCTGCCCTGCGCGCAGAGGACGCATTCGACGCCGAGCTCGGTGGCGACCTCGCAGTCGTGGATGGCGTCGCCGATCATCACGATCCGCGGCGGCGGCGACGAGGAGGACTCGATCTCCGCCTTGAGCGCGAGCGCGAACGCGAGCTTGCCCGCGCCGTAGAGGTTGTCGGTGCCGCGCACGAAGTCGAAGTAGCCGCTGACGCCGAACCGCTCCACCGCCTCCTCGAGCAGGTCCTGGCGGAGCGCGGAGAGGATCGACTGCCGCGCGCCGCGGCTGCGGGCGAGCTCCAGCGCCGCGACCGCCTCGACGTTGAGCGCCGCGGACGCGCTCTCCACGTCGTAGGAGTCGTGGTACTCCTGCGCGATCGCGTCCCATTCCGCGTCCGGGACGGGCATGCCGATCTCCTCGTAGTACTGCCGCGCCGGAAAGCGGAAGCGCGCGCGGTAGGACTCCATCGAAACCGCCGCGATCCCCCTTCTCGCGAGCATCGCGTTGAGCGCGCCAAGCGCCGCGCCCGTGTCGTCCAGAAGCGTGCCGTTCCAGTCCCAGACGATGTGCGTCGCCGCGCTCATCGCGTATCCTTCCCCTCCAGCCGGCGGTGAAAGTAGCCGAGTCCGCCCTCGAGGTCGGAGAACTCGCCGTCGAGCTGGGCGTCGTAGAGCGCGGAGAGGATGCGGCCGAACTCCGGCGACGGCTTCATCCCGAGCGCGATCAGGTTGCGCCCCTGCACGATCGGCTTCGGCGCGGAGTCCTCCACCTCCAGCCGCTTCGCCTGCTCCGCCAGCCATTTGAGCGGCTCGGGCTCCGAGGGATACGGCGGCCTGCCCGCGTCGTCCGCCGCCGCCACCCGGATGAGCCGGTCGATGCGCACCACCTTCGCCGCCAGCCGGCGGATCGAGCCGTCGGACGACTTGTCGCGCCACATCGCGAACGGACGCATGTGGAGCCGCACCAGCGGCGGCACCTCCTTCAGCAGGCGCTCCTCGTTGGTGAGCCGCGACAGGAACGACAGCGTCGGCTCCACCCCGGCCTCGTCATGGCCGAGCGATCGGATGCGCTTCTTGACCGGGTCGTAGGCGGTGCAGGCGGGCTTGCCGAAGTCGTGGCAGAGGACGGCGAGGCCGACCACGAGGTCCTCGACGGGATCGGGCGCGCCGCCGCGTTCAGCCGCGCGGCGGTCGCGGTCGGCGGCGAAGGCGTCGAGGCAGCAGCAGGTGTGGTTCCAGACGTCGCCTTCGGGATGCCAGTGCGGGTCCTGCGCGCAGCCGATGAGCCTTTCCAGCTCCGGGTAGTACTTCACCCAGCCGGTCGCGCGCAGGAAGGCGAGCCCCTTCGAGATGCGCCTGCCCTTGAGGAGGAGCTTGCTCCACTCCTCAAAGAGCCGCTCGCGCGCGAGGTTCTCGGGCGTCATTCCGCGGCAGATCTCCACCGTCTCCGGCGCCGGCGCAAGATTGAAGCGGGCGACGAACTGCATCCCCCGCAGCACCCGCAGCGGATCCTCGCGGAAGTGGTCGGAGACATGGCGCAGCACGCCGCGCTCGAGGTCCTTCACCCCGCCCCAGGGATCGAGCGTCTCGCCGGTCAGCGGATCGCGGTAGATGGCGTTGACGGTGAAGTCGCGCCGCGCGCTCGCCTCCTCGAGCGAAAGGAACGGGTCGCACTCGGTGCCGAAGGCACGGTGGCCGAGGCCAAGCTTGGTCTCACGCCGCGGCAAGGCGACGTCGACGTCGTGGCCGTGGATCTTGAGGACGCCGAAGGACGCGCCCACGAGGTCGAGCGTGTAGTGGCGCGATAGCGCCGCCTCCAGCCGGTCCGGCGCGACGCCGAAGCACTCGAGGTCGAAGTCCTTGGGCTCGAGGCCGAGGATTTCGTCGCGCACGCAGCCGCCCACGAGCAGGGCGCGTCCCCCTTCCTCGCGGACTATCTCGGCGATTTCGGCGGCGACGCCGCTCACGCCTGCTGCTCCTCCGGCTTGGGGATCGGCTTCGAGGTGTCGAACTCGGCGGCGATCGGCTCGCCCTTGAGCCCGAAGCACTCCAGCGGCCGCACCGAGAATACCGTGTGCCCCTTGATCGGCAGCTCGGCGGGCGAAAAGAGGCAGAAGCCGGGCGCGCCTTCGGAAGACTCGGGCAGATAGAAGTCGTTGGCGACGACGCGGCGCTGGGCCTGAACGAGGTCGACCCCGTCCTCCACCAGCGTCGCCGTTACCTCGTACTCGAACACGCGGCACTTCTTCACCGTCTTCGCGGCGGGGAAGCGCACGGCGAGAAGGCCGTTCTCGACCGCGACCTCGGCCTTGGCGTCCGCGGCGAACTGCGGGGCGGAGCGCTTCTTCGCGCGGGCGGCGAAGGACTGGTCGTCGCGGCAGGGCACGGAAAGGACCCAGTCGTCGCCGAGCGACTTGCCGGAGACGAAGTCGCGGCGCTCGATGGCGAGGAGGCTTCCGTAGACCGACACCAGCATGCCGTGGCGGCCATTGGAGGTCTCGAGCGTTTTCATCAGGTGCCTGCGCTTCTCGCCGGTGAATCCGTGACCGTTGCCATGGAGGTTCTCGCGCAGCGAGAGGTCATGGGAGCAGTAGCGAAGCGAAGCGGTGTTGATCGAGGTGAAGGCGCCCTGCCACACCGAACGCTCGTCGGTGAGCGGATAGTGGCTGTGGCCGGAAAACGCCACCGCGTTCGGGTACTTCGAGAGCGCGCGAGTCGAGGCGCCGTTGTCACGTCCCCATGCCCACGGGCCGATGCAGGTGTCCTTGGGGTGAGAGTGCTGGGTGTAGAAGAAAGGCTTCGCGGGGTCGATCTCCTTCGCGTGCGCGGCGAGGAACGCCTCCAGGCCGTCAAACTGGTCATTCTTCGTCCAGTGGCCGCCGATGAAGGCAAATCCCTTCACGTTCTTGATCCAGAAGTCGGAGTAGGGCTCGCCGAAGACCTCCTCCCAGACCTGGGCGGGACGCTCATCGGTAAACGCAATCCCCTCCCTGCGCGCAAGCTCGGGGTCCTGCTGCTGCGCGTAGTGGAGCCCCCAGATATCGTGGTTGCCATAGATGAAAAGTTTCTCCACATGGCGGCCACCGAGACCCTTGTCGCCGGGGAAGACGCGCTTCCACGCATCGGCACAGCGCTGGAGCTGGCTGATTCGACCGTTATCGGCAATGTCGCCGGCGATGATGACGCCGTCCGCGCCGCGGTCTCGGAAATACTCGAACGCCTTGACGAGCGTGTCCTCGTCGCCCGGGTTGCGAAGGTGGACGTCGCTCAGGACGCCGAAGCGGACATCTGGTTCGCCGGAGAGCGCAGTCGCCTCCGCGTGTGCCAGCCGCGTTCCCGCGAGCAGCGAAAATGCGCCCATCGAACCGAAGAACCCGCGCCGAGAAAGCGCACCGGAAGAAGTCGTGTTGTTTTTCATTGGCGGTATTATACCATAATTCGCGATTCGTGGTTCGCTGGCTCGTGATTGTTAACTCCGATGGTTGGGGTTCTCGCTACCGCTCCACTGCTCCGCATCAGACAACCACAATACAGAAAACTGCATTATCTGGTTTTATATCTGGGGGCGTGCCCCCAGACCCCCGAACCAGCCTCCCCCTGCGGCGAAGCCGCAGATACAAAACATGGCAAAAGTGGCTGTGTAATGATGAATGTCAAATGCGAAGCACACACCATTCTGCGGAGCGGTAGCGAGAGCCACACAGATCGGAGTTTCTAACAACTAACCCCAAACCAAGAGACACGATTTTTGGTATAATACCGACATGCATGCAACACTTTCGGACATAGTCGCAGACGTCGCCGCCAACTCCATCGAGGCCGGCGCGTCGCGCGTCGCAGTGGACTTCTCGGAGGTCGACGGCAGAATCGTCCTACGCGTCGAGGACAACGGCAAGGGAATGGACGAGGCGACGAAGGCGCGCGCCTTCAACCCCTTCTTCACCGAGCCCGGCAAGCACGACAAGCGCAAGGTGGGGATGGGACTCCCGTTCGTCAAGCAGACCTGCGACGCCTGCGGCGGCGAGGTTTCGCTCGAAAGCGAGAAAGGCGTCGGCACCACCCTCGTCTGCACCTTCCAGGCGGACAGCATCGACCTGCCGCCGGTCGGCGACCTCGCCGGCGCGGCGCTTTCGCTCTTCGGCTTCGCCGGCGACTTCGAGCTCGTCTTCAGCCACCGCAAGGGCTCCGAGAGCTATTCCGTCTCGCGGCTGGAGCTGATGGACGCGGTTGGCGGCTTCGAGAGCGCCGGCTCCCTCGCGCTCGCCCGCGAGTTCCTCGAGAGCCAGGAGTCCTCGCTTACGGCCTGACCGCGCGGGCGAGGGTGACGCACCACACCTTGCCGGCGCCGGCGGCCTTCAGCGTACGGGCGCACTCGGAAAGCGTCGAGCCGGTGGTCATCACGTCGTCCACCACCAGCACCGCCCGCTCCTTCCCCGCCGCCGCGATCGCCCTCGATCCGCCGCGGGTCACGGCAAACGTCCCCTTCACGTTCTCCCGCCGCTCCTTCTCGCCGAGTCCGGCCTGCTTGCGGAAGACGCCGACGCGGCGGAGCGCGTGCGCGGCATACGGCGCGCCGAGCCGCCGCGCCAGCGCCGACGCGAGATAGTCGCACTGGTTGTAGCCGCGGTAGAAGCGGTTCCTGACGGCCGACGGCATCGGCGCGACGAAACCGATCTCGCCGACGCGGAAACGCGCGCGCGCCGTCGCCTCAAGGAAGTCCACGAAGTCGCCGCGCAGATGGAGCGCGCCGCGGAACTTGAAGGCGTTGACGAGCTCCCGCGCCTCGCCCTCGAACCTCATCGCGCTACCGGCGCGGTCGAAGGCGGGGCGAAGCTCGTCCGCGCAGTCCGAGCAGAGGAACTCGCCGTTCAGCCCCGGTGCGTCGCGTCCGCACCGACGGCAGAGCCCGTCGGTGGGCACGAACGGAATGCGCATCAGGCAGTCGGAGCAGAGATGGCGCCCGGGGCGATCGACCTTGCCGCCGCACACCGCGCACCGCCGCGGCCAGAGAAGGTCGAGGACCTTCTCAAGCAAGCAGTTTCTCCGGATACTCGCCGGCCTCGACGAGCTTGCGGATCTCGTCCACGACGAACGGCTTGTCCTCGCGGTAGGTGACTCCGAACCAGGAGGAGTCGGTCGGCAGCACGCGGCACTCGGCCTTGCCCTCGCGCACGAGCTCGTCGACCACGAACGGAATGTACCACTCGCTCTTCTCCTTGGCGCCGTTTTCGGCGAGCCAGGCGGGGAAGCGCCGCTCGAGCTCGTCGAAGAGCGCGGGCTGGAATCCCCAGAGGTTCATCGACACGCGAGAGTCGAGCGGCACCTTCACCGGGTTCTCAGGATCCTCGCGGTTCTCGGCTATGTCGCCGGCCCTGACGAGCTTGGTCATCTCGGTGACGCCCTCGAGGAGGCCGTCCGCGTTCACCCTGCAGATGCCGCGGGCGACGGAGCCGTTGGCGCTCAATGTCAGGTCGAGCCGGTAGCCGACCATCGCGAACGAGTACTTCTCTCCGGCCGCAGGAGCGACGGGGATTGCCGCGAGATGCGCGCCGATCTTGGCGAATGCGTCGCGCCCGTAGAAGTCGTCGGCGTTGATGACCGCGAACGGCTCGGCCACCGCGCCGCGCGCCGCGCGCACCGCATGCGCCGTGCCCCAGGGCTTCGTGCGCCCGGACGGCACCGTGTAGGGTGCGGGCAGGTCGGCGATGTCCTGGTATGCGTACTCCACCGGCACCAGGCCCTCGTACTTGCGGCCGACCTTGTCCTTGAACTCGTCCTCGAAGTCGTGGCGGATCACGAACACCACCTTGCCGAATCCGCCGCGGACGGCGTCGAACACCGAATAGTCGAGTATCGCCTCGCCCGAGGGTCCCACCGGGTCCACCTGCTTGAGCCCGCCGTAGCGCGAGCCCATGCCCGCGGCCAGCACCACCAATGTCGGTTTCATCCTGTCTCCTCCCCTTTTGATTCAGCTGCGCCGCTCACACGAGCGTCGCGAAGTAGTCGTCGAGCGTCTCCGCGCGGCGGATGAGCCTCACCGAGCCGTCGTCCTCCAGCAGCAGCTCCGCGCTCCGGAGCTTGCCGTTGTACTGGAAGCCCATCGCGTGCCCGTGGGCGCCGGCGTCGCAGATCACCACCAGGTCGCCGCGCTCAAGGACGGGCAGCATGCGCTGGATGGCGAACTTGTCGTTGTTCTCGCAGAGCGAGCCGGTGACGTCGTAGACCGAGGTCTCGGTGGCGTTCTCCTTGCCCGGCACCACGATCTCGTGGTAGGCGCCGTAGAGGGCGGGACGCATCAGGTTGCTCATTGAGGCGTCGAGCCCGGCGTAGAGCCGGTAGGTGTTCTTGATGTGCAGGACGCGCGAGACGAGGTAGCCGTAGGGCCCGGTTATGCAGCGGCCGCACTCCATGAAGAGCTTCACGGACCCGAGCCCCGCGCCGGACACCAGCTCGTCGTAGGCGCGCTCGATGCCGCGGCCGACCGCATCGAGGTCCATCGGCCGCTGGTCGGGACGGTAAGGTATGCCGATGCCGCCGCCGATGTTGACGAACTCGAAGTCGATGCCGAGCTTAGCGTGGAGTTCGCCGACAAGTTCGAAGAGCATCCGCGCGGTGTCCACGATGTAGTCCGGGTCGAGCTCGTTCGAGGCGACCATCGCGTGGATGCCGAAGCGCCGCACGCCGGCGTCGCGCATCGCGGCGTAGCCCTCGAAGAGCTGGTCGCGGGTGAAGCCGTACTTCGCCTCCTCCGGCTTGCCGATGATGGCGTTGCCGCCCTTGAGCGGACCGGGGTTGTAGCGGCAGCAGAAGAGGCGCGAGGCGAGCGGGTTGGCGCCTTCGGGGAACGGACCCGGCGGCAAACGGCCGACTTCGCGCAGCGCGCCGAGGAAGAACGGCCAGTGCTCAATGTCGTCGAAGTTCACGATCGCGCCGAGGTCCCATGCCTTCACGAACTCCTCCGCCGGCGTGTCGTTGGAGGTGAACATGATCGCCTCGCCGGTGTTGCCGACGCGCTCGGCGAGGACCAGCTCCGCCATCGACGAGCAGTCGCTGCCGAAGTCGAACTCCTTCAGGAGCTTCATGATCTCGGGGTTCGGCGTCGCCTTGACCGCGAAGTACTCGCGGAACCCCCTGTTCCACGAAAAAGCCTTCTTCAGCCGCCGCGCGTTCTCGCGAATCGCCTTCGCGTCGTAGACGTGGAAAGGCGTCGGGTACTCCGCGGCGATCTGCTCGAGCTTCGCCTTGTCGAATGGTAGTTTTCTCATCAGGTCTCCTGTTGGGCCGATATTATACCAAATATTCACCGGGCCGGGTTCTCGAACTCGCGGATGACGTCGAGGAGCTGCTCGGCGAGGTCGGGGTCTTCCTCGAACATGTTGACGTTGTCGGAATAGGTGTGGGAGCAGATGTTCGCCTTGACCGCGATGAAGCGGGGGAAGGTCTTCTTCTTCGACGCCTTGCCGGTCTTCTCGCGGTCGAGGACGCCGAAGTTGACGAGGTTCTGGAAGATGTCGTTCGCGTCCTTGGGGTCGATCTGGATCCGGTGGGACTTGATCTTGGACCAGTCCTCGCTCTTGTAGCCCTTGGCGAAGTCGTTGGAGACGAGCTCGCTTTCGCCGCTCCTCACCTCCACCAGCCCGCTGCCGTAGATGTCCACCCCGACGCGCCGGATCGGCGTCCGGTTGAGGTTGTAGTAGTGGATCGAAACCCAGTTGAGGGAACTTTCCTTCACCGTGATGTAGGGATCTACCCAGAACGGGCCGCACCCGGCTACCGTCGCCAGCGCCGCAGCGACTGCCGCGGCGATCAGATTCTTCTTGCGCATATCTCTCCTGCTCCGTAGAGGGTCAAGGTTGGGTCGATCGAGAAATCGAGGTCGAGGTCCCGGAGCGCCCAGCGCGCGAAGCCGCCGGTGGCGACGAGGCGGAACTTCTCGGCAAAGCCGCTTTCAAGTGTCTCAGCGATCTCGCGCACCATCCCGCGGTAGCCGACGATCGCGCCGAAGCGCATCGCCTCTTCGGTCGACCGGCCGATCTTCGGCGCGCGGCCGCGGCCGATCTCCATCCGCGGCAGCTTGGCGGTGCGCTCGAAGAGGTAGTCGCGCATCAGAGGAAAGCCGGGCGCGATGACGCCTCCGCGCCAGACGAGGTCGCCGGTGACCGCGGCGGCGGTGAGGGCGGTGCCGAAGTCCATCACGACGACCGGCGCGCCGTGGCGCGCGACGGCGCCGGCGGCGTCGGCGAGGCGGTCCGCGCCGATCGTCTCCGGGCGCGGATAGTCGAGCCTGAGCGTTCCCGCGCCAAGCTCGAGCGGAAAGTCGCGGCAGGAGACCTGGTGGAACTTGAGGGAGTGCGACGCGGCGAAGGCTCGCCAGGCGCGGTCGGCCTTCGGCACCACCGAGACGTACGCCATCGCATCGGGACGCCGCGCGCCCGAAAGCATTGCCGAAACCGCCGCGGAAGCCTCCTTGAATCCGCCGTCGAAGTGGCCGACGCGGCCCACGCGGCCGTTCGTCCACAGCCCGACGGCCGTGGACGTGTTGCCGACGTCTACGACTACGAGCCTCACAGCTCGCGGATGAAGACGTTGCGCCACTCGGTCGGGTCGCCGTGGCACTGCAGCTCGATCTGCTCGCGAGGGAAGATCGGGCGCTTGCGGTCCCAGTAGTTCTCGAGCGGAGTGTCGTCCACGACCTTGACGCCGTTGAGCCAGACCGTCACCTTCTCGCCGCGCATGATGACGTGGAAGCGGTTCCAGTCGCCAACCTGGCGGTCGGCGACGGCGAGCGCGCTGGACGGGTTCTTCTGGTTGTTGTAGAGTCCGCCGGAGCCGATTCCCCACTGGTTGTGGGCGTCCCAGATCTGCACCTGCGGCGAGCCGCGCAGGTAGAGCCCCGAGTCGCCGGTGATGGAGAGCGTGCGCCAGTCGGCCCAGAGCTCGAAGTCGGCGTAGTCGCGCTTGGTGGCGAGCGAGTAGCCGCCCTTGTAGCCGTCGAAGTAGAGGACGCCGTTGCGGACGTGCCAGTGCTCGTCGCGGCCCTTGTCGGCGATCTTCTGCTTCTCGGCGAGCTCGGCGGGGGTCGCCTTCTCGCGGACACACGGGTTGTCGAAGCCGCCTTCGGTGGTCACGCCCTTCCACATGGTCTTGAGCTGCTCTGGGGAGCCGTCGAAGTAGGTTTCGAAGCCCTCGGGGCACGGCATCTTCGCCTTGGGGCAGGCGCCGTCCATCTTCGCGCCCTCGGGCAGCTCCTTGATGCGGATGTTCTTCCAGATGACGGGGGAGTTGTCGCCGCACCAGCTGAGGTGGCCCTTGGCGGCGTGAAGGCCGGGGTGCTTTTTGCGGTCGGGCGTGTCGGTGCCGTCGCCGCGGAAGCCGGAGAGGTCGGTCTTGGTCACGAGGTAGCCGTTGATCCACACCTCGATCTCCTCGCCGATCACCTTGACCTCCTCGAAGTTCCACATCCCCGGCTTGCGGACGTAGCTGCCGCCGCCGCTGAAGTTCGCGTCCTTGCCCCAGATCTGGCGGTCGAAGTTGTCGCGCCGCGCCGGGACGATTCCAAAGACCGAGCACGCGTAGCGGAAGCCGTCGATCCGGTCCTTCTTCGCCTCGGCGTCGTAGTAGGCGCTGCCGCCGTCGTCGAGCATCTGGATCTCGCACATGCCGTCATAGGCGGCGTTGGCCTTCTCGCACGGCACCCTTAGCCCGAGGCCGCAGTCGCCGTTCGGCTGCAGCATGAACTCGAAGCGGAGGACGAAGTTGCGGTACTCCTTCTCGGTAAGCAGGTTGCCGCGGTCCTCCTCGGTCCGCTGGCCGGGCCGGTACGCGAGCACCGGCACCGTCTTCTCCTCGCCGTTGTTGAGCTTGAACTTGTACTCCTCGACGCCGTACATCTTCGAGCCGAACCAGCCGGAGAGGTCCTTGCCGTTGAAGAGCTCGACAAAGCCTTCGTCGATTGAGGAGGGGTATTCCCCGGCAAACTTGTCGATGAAGCAGCAGCCGGCGAGCGACGCCACCGCGATTATGAGCATGTTCTTCATTCCATTGTTTCCTTTCTCTTTTGCAAATCTACACCTGCGCCTTAGACCACGCGCCATTCGAGGCTAAGGTCGGCGGAGCCGGCCGAGTGGGTGAGGCAGCCGAGCGAGATCGCCGTGACGCCGGTCGCGGCAACCTCGCGCGCGCGGTCGAGCGTGATGCCGCCGGACGCCTCGGTCTTCGAGATGCCGCGGCACATCCTGACGCAGCGGCGCATGTCGGCGACGGACATGTTGTCGAGCATGATCCACTCCGGCTTCGCCCTGAGCGCGCTCGCGCACTCCTCGAGCGACTCGACCTCGACCTCGACCGCGAGCCGCGGGAACTTGGCGCGCGCGGCGCGCACCGCCTCGTCGAGCGCGGACGGGTCGCCGCCCTTCCAGAGCCGGCGGTGGTTGTCCTTCATGAGGACGCGGTCGTACATGCCCATGCGGTGGTTCGCGCCGCCGCCGCAGAGGACGGCGTACTTCTCGAACACCCTGAGCCCCGGGGTGGTCTTGCGCGTGTCGAGGATCAGCGTGCCGTAGCGCTTCGTCGCGTCCACGAAGGCGCGCGTCAGCGTTGCCGTCGCGCACATGCGCTGCATGAAGTTGAGGGCGGTGCGCTCGGCGGCGAGGATGCTCCTGGCCCGACCGCGGAAGACGAGGATCGGCTCGCCGACGCGCGCCTTCGCGCCGTCGGGCACCGTGATCCGCACCTGGATGCGCGGGTCGACCGCCTTCAGCACCGCGCGCGCCACCGTAGCGCCGGCGACGACGCAGCCCTTGCCCTTGGGATAGATCTCGCCGGTGGCGACGGCGTCGGGGTCGACCAGCGCCTCGCTCGTCGCGTCCAGCCAGCGCGGGAACGCGAGCGCGGACGCGCTGCCGAGGTCCTCGTCGAGCGCGAACCGCACCGCGGCCTTCGCGCGCGGCGAACGCATCACGTCCTTCACTGCAAACGCCCCCATCAGGCCGGCATCAGGAATTCCCAATGCTTCCAGAGCATGTACGTGAGCACCCCGACGACTCCGAGCGCGATGAGCGCGCAGATGAACACTGCGGTGGTGCCCTTGGGCGCCTGCTTCTGCACCGGCGCGTCGAGCTTGAAGCGGTCGGCGATGGTCGCGCCGCCGGGCATGCCGGCGTTGGGACCGGGGGCGGCGTTCTTGGGCCTCATTGGTTTCTTGATCGTCATGAGCTGAATTATACCACTTTCCGCGTTGGAAAATCAAGGGGCGGCGGACGGAAAATTTCGGCCAACGCATCAAAAACCGATTCACCACCTTAAGGGTCCCTGGATCGTTTTTTTGATGCGTTGGAAGTGTATCAGTAACCAACAGCCAGCGTCCAGCAGCCAATCAGAGTGGGCGAACGCAGTAGCGCCTGGAACACCGCCTGAAAGCCCGAAGAACGCGCCAAGACCACTGTATTGAACACTGCGCTGCTGGCTGCTGCGCTGCTGAAACACTTCCAACGCTAGCGTTGGCCATATCGGAAACTTGTCCGTCCCGGCGGATTGACGGCGGACAGGGCAATGTGGTAAAATTCCTGCACCAAGCCATGAACACCCCTCCTGCAACGAAAATATCCCTGATCGAGACCATCTCGAACTGCCCCGACAGCGCGCGGTGGACCGAGTTCTGCCGCACCTACGAGCAGCCGATGCGCGCCTACCTCGCCTCGCATTATCCTTCTGTCGACGCCGACGACATCATCCAAGAGACGATGATCGCGCTCATGAAGGCGCTGCCGAACTACCGCTACGACCCGGACACAAAGGGACACTTCCGCAACTACCTCACCGGCATCCTCAGACACAAGGCCGTCTCGGAGATCCGCCGCCGCCAGGCCGAGTCCGACCACATCGACGCCTACGCGAAGAACCGCGTCGAACATTTCCACGACGAAGAAGACGACGCCAACAGCGATTCAATGCGCAAGGACATCTTCGAGGCGGCCGTAACCCAGCTCATGGCCGACGACAGCATCTCGTCGGCCACGCGCGAGATATTCCGCCATGTCGCGCTGATGCAGGAGCCGCCGGCAAAGGTTGCGGCGGAGTTCGGCACTACCCGCAACAACGTCGACCAGATCAAGAGGAGAATGATCGTCCGCCTCAGCGGGATGGTCCGGTCGATGAATCTCCCCCTGGCCAGCTCCTGAGCAACAGCCGCGCGCGGTTGTTGCCCTGCATCGCGGCCCTGCGCAGCCACGCAAGCGCCTTCTGAAGGTCGATATTGACGCCGGTGCCGTTCATATAGCATTCACCGACCATCACCTGCGACGGCGAATGGCCATTCTCCGCCGCCTTGAGCGCCCACGCAAAGCCCTCCTCCGGACTCGCCGCAATGCCGAAGCCGTTGATGAGGCAGTAGGCAAGGTCGTTCATCGCCGAAACATTGCCCAGCTCCGCGGCGCGATGGTACCAGCGGAAGGCTGAGGGACGATCCACCACGCAGCCGGTGCCATGGAAGAGCAGCAGCCCCGTCTTGTACATCGCCGCCGCCTCGCCCCGCTCCGCGCGCGAGAGCATCCGCCGGAAGTAGTCGCCGTCCGGCTCGTCGGGGAACTGATCCACCGAAGGCGCGGCAGCCGGGCGCGCCGGTGCGGCGGGCGGTGCCGGAGGCGCGGAGACCCAGGGATGCCGCCACCAGGCGAACCCTGCGGCCGCGGCGGTGAGCAGCAGCGCCGCGAGCACCCAGCGGCCGCGGTAGCGGTGGCGGATGGCGGCCGCGAACTCTCGCGCCGAACCGTAGCGGTCGTCAGGCTGTTCGCGAGTCGCGCGGCGAATTATCGGCCGCAGGCTGCGCGGCGGCCTGCCGCCGTAGAGCGAAAGCATGATCTTGCCGAGCGAGAAGACATCGCTCTGCACCGACGCCTCCGCCTTGAGGAGCTGCTCCGGCGCGGCGAAGTCGAGCGTGCCCACGCCGACCGGACGACCGTCGATGATCGAGATGCTCCGCCCGTGCCGCACCACCGGATCGATTACCCCGGCGTCATGGCGTTTGGCAAGCCCGAGATCGATCAGCACCGGCTCGCCGCCGTTGCGGAGCATGATGTTGCCGGGCTTAAGGTCGCGGTGGATGTAGCCGGCGTCGTGGAGGACATGCACCGCGCGCGCTACGGCCACCATGAACGCCGGCACCGCGGCGCGAGGCATCTCCGACGACAGCGGCTGGAGATGCTCCATCACGTAATAAGGCGCCCCGCCCCATTTGCCGCCGCCGAGGTACCGCGGCAGCGGACGAAGCGGAAGGCCGCGGAGCATGTCCGCCTCGGCCCGGAAGCGCTCGCCGAGCCCGCGGCTTGAATCGGTAAGCAGCTTGAGCGCGCCTTCGCGACCGGCACTCACCCCGACCACGCGGTACACTTCGGCCGATAGCCCCTTGCCGAGAAAAGCCTCGACCTTCCAGTCGTCTATTATGTCTCCGCGCCGAAGCCGGCAGTCCGGCGGGTCGTCGGGACGCCGCCGGGAAAGCCAGCCTTCAAGCGTCAGGGCGTCAATCAACCTTCACCTCGCCGACGAGGTGCTTGTCCCTCGGCTTGTCGAGACGGAAGGAGAGCGTCTCCATCTTCTCGTCCTTCGTCCCCCACCCGGTGTAGACGCTCGCCGTCACCGTCGCCGCGCCAACGAGCGCCTGCTGGTGCGAGGCGTAGTAGTTGGCCATCACCTTGTAGACGCCCTTCTCGGATGTCTTGCGCAGGTACTCCTCGGGCCCGTAGCCGGTTGTCACGTCCTCGGAGACAAACCCGCCGGACGAAGTGCGCCGGTGGCCGTAGTACGCCTCCTCGCCGCCCGGCTCCAGCACGTGGAGGTCGATGTCGGTCTCGTCCACGTCCCAGCTCATCACGATCCTCAGCGCGAGCGGCAGGTCACGGCGATAGGCGGCGTCCATCGGCGGCGGCTCCGCCTTGACGCCGTTCGCCTCGCACCACGCGATGAGCCCGTTGAGCTCCTCCAGCGCGAGGATGCTCGTCTGGAAGTCGTTGCTTCGGCGGGCGGAGCGGCGCGCCGACGGCTCGAACGCCGCCGAGTGGAGGAGCTTCATCGCCTCGGCGAGCATCGCCGCGTCCTTCTCGGCCTTGCCGCGTTCGGTGAGGACGAGCGCGAGGTCGCGCTTCGACTGCGGCTCCTCGCCGCGCATCGCGAGCACGCGGCAGAAGACGGCGATCGACTCGTCGTAGCACTTCGCCTCGCGGAGCCGCCAGCCCATCGTGCGCAGGAGCGCGACGTCATTGAGCTTCATCTCGGAGAGGTTGGAGAGGATCCTCACCGCAAGCGCCTTCTCCTTCGCCTTGAAGAACCAGCCCGCGCAGTCGAAGTAGAAGGACGGCGCGTTGCCGTGCTCCTCGCGCTGCTTCAGGTACTCGGCGTAGCGCGCGTCAGGAGCCGCCGCGCCGATGGACTTAAGGTACGGCGTCTTGGGATCCCACGCGGCAATCTTCACCGAAGCCGCACTGCCGCCTGCCGCCTCTGGCGCTGGCGCCGCCGACTTCGCCCCCCACGCAGCCGAGAAGCCAGATGAATTCATAATCCCCGGGGAGCCATCTGCCGACAAGGTGATGCTACGACGCATCTGCGCCATGCTACTCTCGCGCATCGAGCTGGACGCCGCGCCGTCTTCCTCTGCCTCGGCCTCGACGCCGTCGAAGACTCCGCTCTTCGGCGTGCGCTTGGGCGGGATGGGATCGTTCCACCACTTGACGCGCTCCTCCCAGTAGTTGAGCAGCCGGCTCAGGTGGTCGCTCTTCGCCTTCGCCGCGGCGATGGGGTCGTCCTCCGCCGCGCGGCGCTTCACCCACTCGTCGTGGAAGGACATCGACTTCGGCGGCTCGATCTTGTACTTGAGGTACTGGTCGAGGCGCTCGAGGACGATGAGCGACGTCACCGGGCTCGCCACGCCGTAGCGGCGGCCGAGCTGGACGAACTCCTCGCGGCGGTTCTCCGCGTCCGCCGCGTGGTCGGCGATGAAGTTGGCCGCCCAGGCGGTGGCCAGAAGGCGCCCTTCCTTCGGCGTGGACTTGAGCGCGGCGACTTCCGCCGCATCGAGCTTGCGGATCCTCACTCGCCGCGCGGACCCGGCGTCGCAGTCCTTCTCGTCCGTGAACAGGAACACCGGCGAATCGGACTTTATGCGCTCCACTTCCTCGATCGGGACGGTCCCGCCGTCGTAGACGAGCATGTCGATCGCGGCAAGGAGGTCCTTACGGGACTTGAACTCCACCGCCGGCTCGATCACGTTGCGGAAGACGACGAGCTTGAACTCTCCCTCCTCGGGCAGGCACTCGAGCAGGTTGCGGTCGGCCTGGACCTTGCCCAGGCGCGACATCGATGCGTCCCAGCAGATCGTGGCGCGGGACGCCTTGCGGAGCCGCTCCGCGCGCGACTCGCCGCCGCCCTGCGCGATCTCGCCGAGGAATACGTCCTCGCCGTCGCGCTCAACCACCTGCACCGACGCGTCCGCTGCGGCGACGTCGTTCTCGACGACGTAGTCGATCTGCGCCTTGCGCGGCACCCCGGGCATCAGCGGATAGATGCGCGTCCGCCAGACGTTGCCCTTGACGTGCTCGACGATGCCGGGGTCGACCCCCTGGCGCTTCTCGTTCTCGAAGGCGATGCGCGCCTCGTCCTTGCCGACCACGACGCCGGGCACCATCGTGCCGTTCACCTCGAGCGCGTAGCCGCAGACGGCCGCGCGTTCCGGAAGCGGCAGCTCGAGTTCGCCCTCGAAGACGCGCTGGTTGGGGTTGGTGAAGACGATGCTCGCCGAGACCTTCCTCAAAAGGCCGTTGTCCTCGACGATCTCGCGCGTGCACTCG
>CACXRO010000030.1 GCA_902770045.1 uncultured bacterium | reverse complement strand
CATCCCGTTTCCTTCATCCATTGCTGTCTCCTTCCCTCTCGAGAAAGAAGACAGCCACAATGGCCTATTCAGCGTGTCTCAAATTTGGGGAATAGTGCAATTCGGGGCCAGCCCCCCCCTGCGTCTACATCGCGGCGCGGAATGGGTCGACTATCCGCGCGTGGCTCGGCCGCTCATCCGGCGGCGGAATCACATGCCAGTCGCCGTAAGATGCCCTGAGGCACGCATCCGCATCCTTCGGCACCGAAAACTCCGCGTCCTCGAACACATGCCTTGCAAACGGCTCGAACCACTCGATCCGAAACGGACACGGATCGCCCTTCTCAAGTTCCAGGAAGTACTCATCGCAAGGCAGCAGCAGCCGGATGACGCCGAAAAACGCCCTGGCGACACCATGAACTGCCCAGCACGCCACCGCCGCCAGCGCCAACAACGGCGAGAGGAGCACATGGTCGGTCGCCTTCGCGAGCAACCAGCGCTGGCGCATCCACGGCGAAGATATTGACTTCATCAACAAATGCTGGACCGCAAGTGGCACCCGCGGCATTTTCTCAAAGCCGAAAACGTCAATGTAGATTCCACTAGGGTCGGACGCGAGCATGTGCTGCCCCACCTCGCAGTAGAACGATCCCGTGTCGCGCACCTTCGCAAACGGAATCGAGATGTGCGGCGCGTCCTTCGGCAGCTGCAGCGCCATTCCGTCCCCCAGCTCGCGCCGCGCTATCTTCAGGAACTTCTTGTAGTCCGGCATCGGCATGCCGATATCGAGGTCGTCGTCCCACGGTATGAAGCCGTTGTGTCGCATCGCTCCAAGCAGAGTGCCGCCATGGAGGAAGTACCTGAGCCCGTGCCGGCAGCATAGGTCGTCCACCGCATGCAGCAGCCGCAACTGCACTAATTGGCATTCCCTGAGCGCGCCATCCGTCATCGCCATCCCTCCAGCAACTGACCAAACATCTCCTTAAGCCCCAGGGTCGGACTCCAGCCGAGCTCCTTGAGCCGGTCGACGTTGAGGTTCATCCTGAACTCCGGCAGATAGCCGCGCTCCGCGGCGGAATCGCCGCCCAATACCACCTTGCACTTCCCGCCGCCGAACTCGCTTGCCACCAGCTCCGCCATCTCGCGGATGGTGCAGAACGTCGACGGGTTGGCCACATTGTACGCCTTACCCGCCTCTCCACGCTCGAGTATCGCAATGATCGCCGCCACCGCGTCCGGCAGCGCGCAGTAACAGCGCGCAGTGGCGCCGCTGGACTTGAGGACGATGTCCCGCCCCTCCGCTGCCGCGCGCGCGAATTCGGCGAAGACGCGCCTGTCGTCGCGCGCCACCCCGGCGCCGAAGGTCTGGGTGAGCCGCGCCACCATCGCGCGTAGGCCGTGCTCCTTCGCGGCGGACGCAAACAGGCACTCGGCAAGCCGCTTCGCCTCCGGATAACTGCTGCGTGCGCACATCGTGTCCAGCGGCGCATAGCCGTCCTCGGCCACCCTCTCCGAGTCGGTGAGGCCGTAGACCTCCATCGTGGAGAGGAACACCAGTCCCTCCACCCCGCGATCCAGGGCGAAATCGAGCACGTTGCGCGCGCCGCCGAAGACCGCGTCAATCACCTCGACCGGACGCTCCACAAAGTCGCGCGACGACGTCGGCCCCGCGGCATGGACGACATAGTCCACCGCTCCGGAGACGTCGATCCTCGCGCAGACGTCGCCGACGACCGTCTCCACCTCCGCCGGCAGCCGCGCCTTCGCCTTCTCAGGACTGCGTACCAGCGCCACCACCTTCGCCCCGCGCCGCACTAACTCGCGGCAGAGCGCGGACCCCACGAGCCCGGTAGCGCCGGTCACCAACACCCTCTTGCCGTCTACGCTCATCTTCCTCCCTCCCGGCGCAGCAGCGCCTCCAGGGAAATGATGTCCTCCGGCGTCGTGATCTTCACGTTGCCGCGGTTGCCCGGCACCAGGTTGATGGGGATGCCCAGCTTCCAGCAGATCGTCGCCTGGTCTACGAGGTCCTCGTATCCGCCCGGCATGGCCCGCACCCGCTCGTGCGCCGCGAGGATGTCGCCGAGCCGGAAGCTCTGCGGCGCCTGCGCGGCGTATGACTTGCGGCGCGGCGGGATGTCGCTCACGCGCTGCCCGTCCTCGCTGATGACCAGCGTCTCGAAGCATGGCGTAAAGGTCACCGCGTTCCCACGCTCGCGCACGCCGGCGATGTTCGCTGAGATTACCTCCGGAAGCACATACGGGCGCACGCCGTCGTGCAGCAGGACGATCGCGTCGTCGCCGTCGCCGCCTTCGCGGCAGGCGAGCAGCCCGCGGTAGATGGACTCCTGCGCGCTCGCGCCCCCCTCGCAGATGCCCGCGAGCTTGCCGATGCCGTATTCGCGGCAGAGCGATTCCGCCGCGGAGATGTACTCCTTCTGGACCACCAACCGAATGCGGTCGACTTCCGGCTGCCGCTCGAAGAGCTCCAGGACATGCGCCAGCACCGGCTTGCCGTTCAGTTCAAGGAACTGCTTCGGCATCGCGGCACCCATGCGTGTCCCGGCCCCCCCCGCAAACACCACCGCCACCACCGGCTCGCGGCTGCCGCGATCATTTAAGGTTATGCTGGCGTCCATGCCGTGTATTTTACCATATTTCGCCGCATCGTGCAGATGGATTCACGAAGTTCGCCTCGTCCACTTTGGCCTAAACGCACGTAGCAGCCCGAATAGCCAACCCATACGAAATGCGGCAAACGCGAGCAACACATGGTCGGACATGCCGCACCCTGACGCATCGCCCTTCCAGACGGAAGCGGCAGGGAGCAACATCCGCATAAACTGCGACATAATCCTCGCTTTGCGAAACCTGGAGAATTCACAGCCGCTGGCATCCAGCACATACTTGTCGAGACGAATAATCCAGCGTCTAAACCTTGCCACATTCCAGGAAAGGTCAACCGTCCTCCATATTGTTGTCTCATATTCGATTGTACGCAAATAATCACCGACAAGCTCGGGATGGCACCTAGAGGAAGTACTCGAAGCCAAATTCTCGTAATGTCGATACATCACCTTCTCAAGCCATACCACTCCGTTGGAAGCAGATAACGCACGCAGCATGAAAAGAAAGTCCTCTCCTCCAAACCTAAACGTCTCGTCAAATATTAGCGAACCCGCGAAAACAAATTCACGTTTGTATGCCCCATCCCATATCACAGACACTAAATCGGTAAAAAACGAATATTTAAGCCTATCTCCTTTGTTGACGACTTGCGTACGCATCGACGAACCGGAATATTCGACTGCGGTATCTCCTGTGTGCCATCTGCGCAACGTCTCGTGGTTCACCTTGACGATATCCGGGCTATCGTATTCGTCAATCGCCTTCGACACTTCGGCCAAATACCCTGGAAGATACTCGTCGTCGTGATCGCAGAACATGATATATTCGCCGCGCGCGGCGGCGATGCCAATGTTCCGAGCCTTGCATATCCCGCCGTTTGGAACATGGATGACACGCACCTTCTGATCTGCCGCGGCAAACTTGTCACACGCCTGCCCCGACCCGTCCGTTGCGCCGTCATCTACCAGAATCAGCTCAAAATCTGGATACGACTGACTGAGCACTGACTCGACTGCACCGGCAAAATACGCACCGGCGTTGTATACAGGCATTATAATGGAAAATCTTGGAGACATCATCGCACCCTTAAGAATGACCTAACCACCGGGAAAACACCAGATATTTGTGCAAAACAATTGGCAATGAAATCAAGCCTTCCGGGAGGCAAGACACAAGCCAAGCATGCTAAATACTTAAACATTCTGCCCGGCCCGAGCCAAGGGCGCCGCGGCCGCTGAGACAAAAAAGCACTCCAGCGTTCAGCAAATGACTTTCCTGCTGCCAATGCATACCAGTTTTCATTGTCACGCAACAAGTCATCGTTATGACTTTTTATCTCGCTATACAATTCAGGAGAAATCATGTTCTTGCGACACTCAAGATCTACAGCAACTTGCCTACAAGTGGCAATCATCGACAACTTTGACTTGCATAACCGATTACGGTAGTTCTTTAATGACGAACTGATACCATTGCCCCAACGGTACTTGATAAGCTCATCATTAACGCGCAAAACCTTCCCTGCCATCATCATGCGGCGCGAATATATCCAATCTTCATAACAGGAACTGTCTTTTATCTCCGGCCACTCGTCCTTCTTAAACCCAACATATACTGACGCGGCACCAAGCGGCCACCACTCTCCATACATCGACAAATCGCCGATGTCGCGTCCGGAAGGCGAAATCATACGTCCGCCATGATATATCCAGCATTTTGGCCTTCCCGCCGCTTCCCAGGCTTCGACAATTCGCTCCACCCTGTTGGGCATGGAGATGTCGTCGCCGGCGTTGGCCACCATAAGTTCGCCGTGTATGCGGGCTTCCTGGGCAAGACTATGGCGGATGATGCCGAGATTCTGCTCGTTACGGTTAAGGACGATGTTCTTGTGAATCCCGCCTGACTTGCGGTATGCTTCAACCTCATCACGAATAATGTCCCAGGTACTGTCAGTCGAGCAATCATCGGAAATCACAATCTCCAGCGGCTCGTATGTCTGCGCCAAAGCGCCGCGCACCGCATCCCGCACATACCGCTCCTGGTTGTACGTGATCATCGAAATTGTGACTAACGGCTTCTCCATCTCCACCTTCCCTGGCGAATGCCATTCACCGCTTGCCAAACTCATTCACAATGCGAATCACTTCGCCAACCTCGTCATCGGTCAGCACTGGCGAAATCGGAAGGCTCAAAATCTCACGGTGTATCCGCTCGGTGACAGGATAACTGCGGTCGTTCCATTCCGCATAGCACGGCTGCTTGTGCGGCGGTATAGGATAGTGAATCACAGTCTGGACGCCATTGTCGGCCAGATACTGCTGCAACTCGTCTCGCCTTGGACACGTCACCGCGAAGACATGCCAAACGGACGACGAAGACATTTCCGGCAAGGTGACGAGCGGATTCTTGATTTCAGCGCAGTAGCGCGCGGCGATTTCGCGCCGCCGTGCATTGTCGGCGTCAAGATGCGGCAACTTGACCCCCAGCCACGCCGCCTGGATCTCGTCCAACCGCGAATTGGTGCCGCAATACGGGAAATGGTATTTTACATCGCTACCATAGTTGCGCAGCGCCCTTACCTTCTCGGCAAGCCCATCGTCGTTCGTCGTCACCGCGCCGCCGTCGCCAAGGCATCCAAGGTTCTTTCCGGGATAGAACGAGAACCCGCTCGCGTCACCGAGATTGCCAGTTCGCCGCCCATCGAACATCGCCCCGTGCGCCTGCGCGGAGTCCTCGATTATCTTCAGCCCGTGTTTCTTTGCAATCGCCCACACCTTCGTCATGTCCATGGCGCGGCCATAGAGATGGACGACCATGATCGCCTTAGTGCGCGGCGTTACCGCCTGCTCGATGAGATCGTCGTCGATGAGGCGCGTCTCCCACTTCGGCTCCACCAAAACCGGAGTGCAGCCATTATCACTGATGGCAAGGATGGATGCAATGAACGTATTAGCCGGAACGATTATCTCGTCACCAGGGCCAAAACCATACGCCCTGATTATAAGCTTCAATGCATCAAGCCCGTTGGCACAGCCAACACAGTGCTTTACACCGCAATACGCAGCAAAGTCGGCCTCAAACCGCTCGATCTCCTTGCCGAGCAGATACCATCCGGAATCCAGCACGCGCTTCGCCGCCGCGTCCATCTCACCGCGGAAGCGTTCGTTAATCTTCTTGAGGTCTAGAAACTTGATCATATTAAGTAAACGAATTAAGAGTTATTGTTTGACGAATAGACAACATCTCGGCTGTGGAACCCGCATTCGCGATAGCGAAAAGGAACATCTGCGACAACCGATGCCATATAATCAGAATTTGTGTCTCCATAGAACAACAGCGCCTTCTCCTGTTTCAAGATTTGGGCTTTGTCCATGCTACACATTGATCCAGGCTTTACTACATGGACCCCGTCAAACAGCTTTTCAATCCCCAAGCGTTCAAGCGTGCGTGCTACACCATCTTCATTATTCCTGGCCGTAACCAATACCTTGCGCCATCCCGCAAACCTTGAGATCAGATCCTCGGCATCCTCGTATAATACATCTACTGCCAAGTATTTGAAATCCTCAATCTTAGAAATCCAGTCTTGCTGAATCTTTTTGGCTACATCTGCGCTGACGCCTTTTGAAACAAGGAAATCGACATTGTTGCCACCGCATCGTTTAAATGCAACAAGACCAGAGGTGTCGATTTCGACATTGAATTTTCTCAGCACATCATCCATGACCAACCGGTGTCGCGCGCGACTGTCAAGCAGTGTTCCATCAAAATCAAACGCAACCGTCTTTGGCTCAACCTTAGTTTGGATGTCCTCGTATACTCTCACAACATATTGCTCCTGCACAAACTCTGGCAAGGTAGACATGACATCGTCAACTGGGCAGCCAAGCATGACTTTTGCAATTGCCGATGCCTCGTCCCATCCCGCCGCATACGAAAGGCCCATCCCTCCTGCTGTCCTAAGATTAACATCAGTTATGACAAAATCTCCAGCACCAGACTTCATAAATTGCAAATTGAAGAACATCGGAGTTTCGAAGACGCTGGCGAACTTGCGCCCAATGGCTTCCAAACGCTGGCTTTTGAATATACGCGCTTTTGTGCATACCCCTGCCTTTGACGCCAGCCGCTCTCGACATATTGCTGAGAATCGGTCTTTATAGGCGAAGCACTCCATCGTCACTTCAGGACTAGAACACACTTCCTGAATAATTACATCGTCTGACATGCCTTGCCCTATAAGGTCTATGCCACGTCGTACGCAAACACCGATTGAACCAACGCCGTGAATCGGCTTCACACAATATGATTCACCGGGCAGCAAGTCAACCGGAGTGCTGAAAATCTTTGGGACTGGAAATCCGGCACTTGCGATAGCCGACATCATTTTCTTTTTGTCCGAATACACCTTGGCGGTCTGCCCCGAAATGCCTAAAGACCTTACACCATACTTTGCAAGCAACTCTCGTTGGGCACATAGAAGAAGTTGATCCCCGTCAAAACTTGGCCAAATGTATTGCGGTTTCTCATCCTCTATGATTGTGGCCAGCATTCCCAAGAATTCGCCATTCGCAGTTGGCGGGACCTGATAAAAAGCATCCAGAAACTTTGCCGACGGGACTAGACACTTTGCGTTCGTATCAGTCCCAATCAAATAGAACTCACCTGAAAACTTCTCACGAAGCGTCTTCAACACATGCCAGTTGGCATTCGTCCCGCATGATAGTATTAGCAACCTGACCATAATAGTGCTTGACCTCATTCATCAAGATTTATATACGGATCAACTTCAACATGACCTTGTTCATCATGCGCATGATGTGGGAATGTCATATAATTTCCATATCTGCAACATAGATATTCTTCAATCTTATTAGGCACATACACTTCCAAGCCCTCAAACTTGAGCCGTTGCAGGGGAAACATAACAGAATTCGGGATAGGAACCACATCACGAGCACCACCTGGCAATGCATACTTAACACAGGTTGCCTCTCTGTCATACCCATAAATATCAAGGAAGGCGCCATTATTTTTTGAAGCATATACCAATCGACACATTTTGCCAGGAATCCAATAATCTATTAGTTCCATGCCACACCCGAGAAATTCGTCTGCATGCCCTCGCAAACTATTCATGGCATCAACTGGCATCGAAACGTCCACATCGTCATCCCATGGAATAAAACCTCCATGACGATATGCACCTAGAAGCGATCCAAAATCAAGCCAATATTCAATATTGTTTACCTCACACACTTCTACAAATTTCGCCAACAATGCAAGTCCTGACATTTGAAAATGTCTTAACCCGCCATGAGCAGGATGCACTTCTCTTACATCAAAGTAATAATCACACAATAAATTAAGCTTGTAATCAATATCCCGTACTGTTTTTACTATATTAGGCATATGAATCACACACCTAAAATACTCTCTAATATATTTCAATATCCTGTGACCTGTGTTCTGTCGAAACGAAGGGAATGGACAGAGTACTATATATATTCGTCTCAATACTTTTTTTAAAAATCTCATGACTCTCCTTTTATGAATTAACCGTGAATATTTTCACCCCGTGACCACAAACATTATCGTCCACGGAATTCCCAACAATTACACCAAGCCGCACCGCCGCAAGCGACATCAACTTTGAGAACGTCCGCAACACCACAACGTTGGGCGCTACAAGTGCCTCATTAAGAAAAGTCCTAGAATAGAAATAATGATACGCCTCATCTGCAATCACAAGCGCCCCGACTTCCTCTGCACGTCGACGGACAGCTTCAAACTCATCAGCCGTATAAACATTCCCGACTGGATTGTTTGGATTTAACAGCACGACAATGCGTGTATTCTCATTTATTGCCGCAATTACTTTCTCGATCTTTAGCGTAAGATCTGGCTCGTATACGACTGGCACATGCTTGTAACCTAAAATATTACAATTGACCCAATACATTTCGAAAGAAGGGGCGACCGTCACGACCTCCTTCCCAACCTCTCCAAATGTCTCTAGCAGATAACGAATAGCCATATCTGAGCCGTTCGTGCACATGAGATTCTCAAATCCGACCCCGACAAAGTCGGCATACTTGCGCAAGAACCTGTCTGGCTCGGGATATATTGCAAGGAATTCCGGCGTCACCTCCTTCAACACAGAATCCACAAACTCCTTGGGCAACCCCTCAGGATTTTCATTCATGTCATAACGCAATTTATCATATCGACCTTGCGCGGGGAAAACACGATTGGTATTCCGAACAAACGAATTCACATGCGGCTTCATACCCTTTGATACTCCTTTTTAACTGTAGCAGGCACTCCAGCCATAAGGACATTGTCCGGCGTGTCGTGTATCACAACTGCACCAGCCGCAATAATATTGTACTTCCCCACCGTTACCCCTGGTATAATTATTGCGCCAGCGCACACCCAACAACCTGTTGAAATATGAATGCTATGGAACTGCGCTTCTCCGCCTATGCATTCGCCTTCTAGATCAATCTTGTGTTCTGTTGACTTAATCGATACATTATGGGCTATTTTGCAGTTGTTCTCTATGCAAATATGCGCAGATCCGCATGCCGACGCCAGACTTCCCATCATAAAATCAACATGATTACCCAATTTAATGTACGCCGTGTTTTCTGGACTTGACCCACATTCCAAGATAGCATTTTCTCCTATCAAGACATGTTCACCTAACGTGATTCGTCCACCCCCAGCGACATGAAACAATGCACCTTCACGAATTGTAGAATGCGCACCTATTGAAATTTCACCTTCACCAACAAATCTAACTGTCCCGCTTAAAAAAACACTTGGATGGATATCAACCCCACTCCACCGCAAAAACGACTTACGAAATCGCCTAAACACCCCAAAGTCTGGGAGTATCGATGACAACCAATTATAAATAATCAGTTTCTTTCTACTTGTCATAAATCACCACATCCTTAAAGTGCCAATCGCCACCAAGTCTACATTTAAAAACATGGCCTCTGACAAATAATACGAAATCTTCATGACAAACACCTCCACTTACTTCATTTCGCCACTGCCACTCAATCGCCTAAACTCGTCATAGCTCCGAATGTAGTCGGACTCGTCGTAGTGTTCGCTGGCAAGGACAAGGAGGACGGCGTCCTTGGAGAACTCCTTCATCTGCCGCCAGACAAGGCCCTCTATCAGCAATCCGCGGTCCGGCCAGTCGAGACGATGCTCGGATTTTGTGCCGTCCGGCATCTCGCACTCGATCGTACAAGCACCAGACACGCATATCAGCAGTTGCTTCAGTACCTTGTGCGCGTGCTTGCCGCGCACGGTGCCAGGCGTGGTGTCGAATATGTAGTAGACCCTCTTAACCTCAAACGGCACAAGGTCAGTCAGCGCTTCCAGCGCAATCAGCTTGCCGCGCTCGTCGCCATGCCATGGCAGCTGCAGTTCTTTTACCACTACATTCATTAGTGTGTATTATCTCATTTTCCGCGGCAGATTGCAACTGCACCGCGGCACTTTCCGCGGCAGATTGGACGGCGGCCACGCGAGCCTGCGCGGCGTTTTCGCTGAGCATCGGATGGTTCCACAGTGAATGTTCAAACGAGAACATGGACAGAAGAGGCCTGACACTGTCAGAAGACGGTTCTCAATGCAGCCACTTCAACGCATTGACGCCCCGCTTCTCATAGGGAGGCTGGGGTCTGTCCCCCGCTGCTTTTATGCTTCCAGCCGGCGCGCGATCGTCTCGGCAAGTTCGCCGCGGACACCGGCCTCGGACGCGAAGCTGCCGTTGACGGACATCTGATGCCGCGACGTCCAGTCCCCTTCCGGATTGTGCGCAAAGCAGACGTCGTATGCCGGCGCAAGCGCCCATTCGCCGCGCCAACTTTGAGGGGTCTGTCCCCACTACTTCAAGGCGATGGGAAAGGCGTAGGCCGAAGCGAGGATTGGCGCGGGGCGAAGAAGCGAATGCGCCGCAGTCTCGGCTGTCGCATCGCAACGCCAACTTCAACCTGTGCAGATGAACACCAATCCGGGGTTGGGAGAGCGCTTGTAGGCGACGGGAATCCGAGCGGCGGCTGGAAACGACTGGTACTGCGCAGAGAAGATGTCGCCGGCGAACTCGCCGTCGAGGAACCCGGCGATGTGGTTCTGGCGAAGATACCGCCGACAGGCGGAAACCACCGCCGACTTGATCATCGAGGTGCCGCCGGACGACCCGTAGCCGGTGATGACGGCGAAGACCGACGGCCCGCCGCCCCGCGCCGCGGAAACGATCCTTTCCAGCCGCGCCAGCGCCTCGTCCACCGTCGACCCGCGCTCGTGGAGGTCGTATTCCGGAAAACTCGCCCTTCTCGCCATGTCATCCTCAGAACGTCATCGCCCAGATCGCGCTCACGCGTCGTCGCTGCTTCTATATAGACTGTTCATGCCCGTATTATACCATATTTGCGCGCAAAGTGCCGCGGCAAGCCGCCGCCTGGATTCACGACATAAGAAAATCCCCGCTTGATCGTGCGGGGATTATCTCGCGAAGCGACACCTTAGAGCGCCGCGCCAAACAGCGCTCCGAGGAGTCCGCCCAGGAACGAAGCCCCGAGATCGCAGTCGGTATGCGTGCAGACGACGGTCCCATGGTAGTGGTGCCTCGGCGGCGGAGGAGGCGGCGGAGGAGGTGGTGGTGGTGCCGGACGGTGGTGATGCACAGGCAGCGCCTGCGGCCTCGTGTGGGCGAACTGGTGGGTGTTGTGGTGGGTGTTGTGGGCTGCCGGACGGGCGGGAGCATGTCCCTTATGGGCCGGAGCCTTCATGGCCGTAGGTGCCTTGCCGCGGGGCGGAGGGTTGCCTTTGGGGGCGGCAAGCGCGGTTCCGGTCATTGCTGCGCAGGCCGCCAGGGCAAGCGCGAGAGTCTTGAAGTTGTTGTTCATGGCGTGGTTCCTTTCTTCATTACGCGCAAGACCATTCTCGCGCTTACACCAGGTTAGGGAATCCCGCCGGCAGTTTCTGACGCCGCTGCAAAAAAATTATTGAATGGCCGTAAACCGCCATTTGCGGCGCTGGTCGCGCGGGGAGGCGTAGGCGATACCAATGCGCGGCGAGGCGGTGAACTGACGACGTTCAGCATGCCGTCGTCCAGCCGCCGGCACAGCCACGCGCCCAATAGCGCCTTCGCCGACGTCACCGCGTCAATGCTGTAGTCGGCATCTGTCAACCTACGCATCAAATCTCCCCATCCGTCATTCCCCTATCTCCACTTTCATAATGCATACCCTTGCTCAGTTGCTTGAATACCGGCCATACAGGATTCCCGTTTCCAAGTCTAGCGCGAGGCAAATGCCCCCATAGTTGCTCTTGAGATAATAGTACGACACGAAACGCTTCGGAGCTTGTCCACCGACGAACGGATTCTCAATTGAGCTATTCCCCCAGAAAGGGTTGTCAGGCGAATGGTCAGCCGTAGCAGCATTCGCATTCTCAAAACGGTTTGTGACCAAGACCCAATCATGCGACGCTGAGAACGCCGCAAAATCCGCCTCTGATACGCGGCATTTAAACTCTGCTTGCCAGCCCAATCCGCCTATTCCCGTGCTGCCCTTGAACGAAATATCCTTTGACTCCTTTGGCAGCAGATGATCAAGCGGGAAGCTCCTGACAACCCTGTCGCGTTCCATTGCCTTTCTATCAGGAAACACACCATCCACTTTTCGACCTGCCATATACATCCCGTATCCCAGCCAAACGGCAACGACAAGCACGGCAATCGCCTCAACTGCGCCAAGCCATCCCACCAGCGCGAAGTTCCTGCGTCCTTTTGAAATCGGCTCGTCAGTCCATACTGGGAACAACAGTCCAATGATAGGAGCGACAACGCTACCTACGGCACCAATCAGAATCCCGATAAATCCGATGAGGCGAAGCAAGGGCATTGCTGCACCAAGATAAAAAATAACAAAGAACGCAAAAGTTACCACAAACGCACTCGCCAGATTGCGCATTATGGTATAGCCTCGATATGTCACTATAATTTGCATGTCAAGCTCCTCCTTTCCCGTCATGAAGGAAATTTGTCTTCCGATTCGTTTCCAGACTGCGACAGGCTTCAATGACGCGATCCAGGATTGGCTCGCTTTCGTCTCTGTCGAGACCCACATCCTTGGCGAGGCGCCGAAGATCGCCAACGCCGGGGTTAGCGCCTTCTCCGGAAACGGATAGCGTTTGCCATCCGTTTGGCCCTTCCGCATATGTGAAGTCGTAGAACGGCGCGAGCGACCAGCGCCCCTTCCCGTCCATCAGGAACGAGAAGTTCTTCAAGTGGTCATCCCTGTTGTGCGCGACCACGTTCAGGCAGGCGCGGCGAAACAACTCCGTCTTTGCCGACCTATCGTGCGTCAATGCGTCCGTCAACCTGAAGAGAATCGCGTATTCATCGCCGGGGATCCTGAAGTCGGCATGGAGAAGTCCTGCCGCGCTCGCCATGTGGAAGCGTCCGCCTTTGTCCGTGCGGTCGAACCGCCGCGTCATGAAGAACTTGCCCGCCTTCGTCTCGACAAGACGGCTCGGCGCGATGTCTGCACCAGCCGCGACCGCCGCCTCATAGTAGCGCCATTCCATCTTGCCGGCCATGTTGCCGTCGCGCCTCGTGTTGAACTTGACAATCCAATGCTCGAAGCCAGGCGGCAGGACGGGACTTTCCGCACATACCTCGCCCGTCTTGGGATTGTACCCGACATACGCCTTTGGCCTCGCTCCGCCGGAACTTCCACCGGCCTTGCGAAGCCGTTGCAGCGCGTCCTCCGCCTCGCCCGCGTCAAACGCCATCGCCTCTTCCGCCAGCGCAGCGAGGTCGAACGCTTCGTTCGCCGCTTCCGCTGCTTCGTCCGCCGGCTCGTAGACAAGCGCCCCCTTCCCCGAACGCCCAACGCACATCAGGCGCTCGGTTATAGTGGGGAGCCGCCCCTCGCGTTTCATGAACATCCTGTCAACTATTCGCCGCCCCCATCCATCCGGCAGCGAATCGTCAAAAAGACCGAATGTCTCCATGTTCCCAGAGCGGTCGTATATCTTCAATCCGCCGCCCGCGGGAAGACGAAACGGCGCCGGGTTTAGTCCCGACGAAAGAAACTCCCCCGCGAACTCAAACGCCGTGTCGCGCGCAATCTCGGAAAACGTGCCGACCTTCAGTTCGCACCCGCGTCCAAAGTCGAGTTTCACCGTCAGCTTCATTTGGAGCCTCCTTTATGGCGAACGCGCTTGACGACCTTGGGTGCAGACTCGAAATCGCCATCAAGCGTCTTGGGGAACTTGACGAGCCGCAACTGTTCCTTGAGCATGTCCTCAAAGGCATCGAGCCGATTCAATGCAAACAGCACCTTGAAAAGCGTGTCGGTCGAGCTAAGCCCCGTCCGCTCCAACCGCGAGATCGTCGTCATCGGAACTCCCGAACGCCGCGCAAGGTCGGCTTGCGTCCATTCCTCGCGCTGACGCGCAAGCCTAACCAGTCCGCGCAAGCTCGCCAAGGCATCTTCAACCGTGGTTAGCGGCAATATATTACTTAAATCGGCCATAGTGGTATATTACCACAATATTCTGCCGTTGTCAATGGCACTCAGCGATTTGCCCTAACACGCCAGAGGAAGAGCCCCGACGCACCACACCGTCCGGTCGATTGGGTAGATGCCCAGCACGACCGCCACGCACACAAGCGCGGCGACCATCCACAAATCCCACTTGCACGACATCGAATTGCTCATACGCTTACCTCGTCTTCCAGCTGCTCTCGTTTATTCCCCATCCACAAATCTCAAGTCGGCCACATGCATCGCACCCAGTCGCGGCCACCAATGACTCCGGCGTTATTCGGAAATCCTTCAATCTCCCATTCCTGAATTTGAGCGCCACCTCTACTTGAACATTTTCGATTCCCCGAAGCGCCTCACGCAGCTTGTCATACTCAGCCACAGCTGCATCACCACCCGGGAAGTAATATGAAGCGGAGAAATATCTTGTCTGTCCGTCTGGATTGCCCACGGCCTCGAAAGAAATCATCATGACATCCAAGTCTCCCGCATCGTCCACAAACTCCAACGGCATCATTGCCGTCTTCCACTCAACTTTGCCAAATGGCCACACAATCGCCTCCTTTACCTTGTGCAATTCAAGCCCACATCCGCATTGCGGCAGAACCAAATACGACAATTCCAACGACAGCGGCGAAGAGGGCGATTACCCAGACCGCGGCGGCGGAAACATCCTTCGCCTTTCCCGCAAGCTTGTTGAAGTCCGGCGAGACGAGGTCGACGACCGTTTCAATTGCCGTGTTGAACAGCTCCGCCCCGAGCACCATCGCGGAGCACACAAGAACCGCCACCCACTCAAGCGCCGTCAGGCGCAGGAGAAACCCGAGCGCCACAACTGCCGCAAACGCACAAAGCTGAATCCGGAAGTTCCGCTCACCCTTCGCCGCCGCGAGCAATCCTCGCATGGCAAATCCAACGCTCTTCGCAAAAGACGGATGCTGTTTCTTGTCGCTCATTCGTTTTCTCCCCTTCTGAAGCACTCACATATCCTGAAGCGAGAGGCCCTTGAAAGATGTCTTTCTGGACTGAAGCTCAGGGTTCTTCGCCAGAAATACGCGAGCCTTGCGCTCAAGGTCCCCGAGACTGATTTTGGAGACGTCGCGCTTGACCTCAAAGAACACGAGCTCGCCCGTGAACTCATTGTCGCAGACAAGGTCGATCTCGTTCTCCCCCTTGCGATCCCACCATCCGCCGATGCGGGTGTATTTGCGCTCTCCGATGAACTTGTGCCGGAAATAGCTTTCAAGGGCGACGCCGGAGAATACGTCGTAGTCTCGCTTGACGATCCCCCTGAGTTCATCGTACATCTTCACCTCAAGAAGATAGGCGTACTTGAACATGAAGCGGAACCAGAAACGGTAGAAACTGTCCTCTATCTTGTACAGGATGTTCTTCTTCTCGTTCCGTTCAAACAAAGGCCGAACCTTCGAGATGAGATCGTACTCCCTCTCGAGTTTCGTCAAGAAACCGCTCACCGCACCGCCAGTCACGGACTCTATCTTGTCCCGCGACGTCTTGCCGCCCGCAATGGCGGACAAGATGGAAAAATACGTGCCATGCTCCTTGCCGAACTCCTGAATAAGGATAGACTTCCCTTCGTCAAAGAAAGTCGAATTCTCGCGCACTATCTCCTTTATCATGGCATCCCGCGTCCATGCCTTCGCATCCATCAGAAGAGCGACGTATCTCGGAACTCCGCCGGTAAATGTCCAGAGCGCCAGCAGGTCTTCGCTGGTCCATTTCGGATTGTGGAACGCAAGGATTTCCTTAAGTACGGGGATGTCGAAGGGTTCGAGCTTTATCTTGCCGGTATTGCGTCCATACAAAGGGGCTTCCCTGTTCTCCATTATCTGCGTCATCAGACGGTTTATGCTTCCGCTGACCACAAGGTTTATCCGCGCCTTTCGGTTGAGCTGATCCCAGTCGCGGGCCATCTCACTGAAGACAGACTCGTCGATATACGTAAAATCCTGAAACTCATCAATGACAAGCGTTATCGGCCTTGCCGAAGACTCCTCAAGGATAAAGCGAAAAATCTCGCTGAAACGCCTTATCCCGCCGGGGATAGAACGTCCAAGCGCTTTTTCCGCTATTAGGCGGAAATCCTCGCACAAATCAGGCAAGGCCTTTCGGGACACATAGAAATAGACGTAGGGCTGGTCAGAATATGCCTCGGTTATAAGTTCGGTCTTGCCGACACGCCTACGCCCGGTCAACACTGTAAAGCGCGAGCTTTCAGCTGATAAATCCCGATTCCGCCGCAGTTCGGCAATCTCATTCTGTCTGTCGAAAAATCTCATCGCTTTCCCTTTCACAACACCGGAAACAGACATCATAGAAACACTCGTTTCGGAAACATCCGTTTCTCATTGGCGTGTAGTTTACTAAATTTTACGCTCAACAGTCAATGGCAAATCTCCCTTGGCGTTCCAGAACGCGCGGTTGGTCTTCGGACGCGTCGCCGTCGGGCAAATGCCAGAAGCAGCCGCGCACCTCGATGAGCGCGCGGCACTTCGGGATCACGATGTCGGGATGCCCGACGATGTGCCGGTCGCAGACGCGGAAGCGGTAGCCGTTCGCCCAGAGCATCTTCCTCACGCGCATCTCCGGCAACGTGTCGCGCGAATGGATCGCCGACATCACCTTCGACCGCAGCTCGGGGCTTATCGTGTCCACGAAGGAACCGCGTCAGCGTCACTTAGCCTGATTCCCGAGCAGATCGGCAAGCTTGACAACCCTCACTCCCGAGCCGGTAAGATACGGGTTGCGGTCGTAGGAGTGGATGATCAAGCTGTCGCCGTCGGCAAGCATGGAGAAATAGCAGGAGAATCCGTCCAGGTCCGCAAGGACGGTGCGGCGATTTGTCCAGGTCTTGCCTTCGTCGCGGGATATGGCGATGGTCATGGGCGCGCGCTGCCAGTTGTTGATCTTCGGAAATTCCGGCAGATACTCGTGGTCGTTCCACAGAAGTACGAGTTCGCCGGACGGAAGCCGCTTGATCGTCGCGGGCGACACCGGCCCGTCGATCGGCGAGGGGCCGAAGTCCTCCCAGGTCTCGCCGCCGTCGCGCGAGAACGCCTGCCACTGGCAGCCGCGGTCGGTGCGCGCGTAGAGGTATATCCTGCCGTCCTTCAGCTCGATCACGCCCGGCTCCTGGCAGGTGAAGCTCTTGCCGTCGGCGTCCTTGGGCTTGTACACCTCGCTCTGGCGCCAGGATTTTCCGTCGTCGTCGGAGTAGGCGCACGAGATGGTGCCGGCCGCGTTCCAGAGCGGCAGGAGAATCCTGCCCTTGCCCGTCCTCTCGGCCCGCGAGTTGTTGAGGACGTAGTAGCCGGTCCTCTCCTTCGGCAGGCAGTCGGTCTCGCCCGACCAGGTCCTGCCCTCGTCGCCGGAGGTGCGCATCACCGGCATGCAGTCCTTGCCCGAGTTCTTGCGCAGGTAGAACAGCGCTATGCGTCCGTCCCCGAGCCGCAGAAGCGACGCGCTCATGTCGTTCATCTTCCCGGAGCGCGGCGCCACTTCGGCGGCGTCCGACCAGGTTCTGCCGCCGTCGCCGGAAACGCGCCTGACGAGGTGGGCGGTGGCGTGGTCGTTGCGCGAGGTGCCGCAGTATTCGGTGTAGACGAAGAGGATGCCGCCGTCGCGGAGCTTGATCATGTCCCCTTCGCCGTTGCGGGGAAAGCCCTCCCTCGACTCGAGGTCAAGCGTCAGCTCCGAGTCGATCGGCGGAGCCTTCTCGAGCACACGCCGGCGCGACGCGGCATCCCTGAGGTTGGAGAGAGCGCGCTCGCGGTAGAGCGAGGTGTAGTGGCGGCGCAGCTCCTTGCCACTGGCGTCGAAGCGCCGCGCTCCGAGGAACTTCGTCCAAGCGGCGCGGCACGCGGCGGCGCGCGCGGCAAAGTCGATCTTGTCGCCGTCCGCGGCGAACCGTTCCGCCGCCTCGGCCGCGCTGCTGCCGGAGATCGCGGCCTTGGCCTGGATGTCGCCGACGGTGACCGGCAGGTGGAACTCGAGCACGTAGCGCTTGCCCGGGCGTCCGTTCGCCGCCAGTTCGCGCACCGCGACCGGCTTCGGGGCGAAGGCGATCTTGGCCCAGATCGTCTCCTTCTTGCCGTCGACCTCGGCGGTGACGCTGCCCTCGAAGACGCCATCGGCAAGCGACGACTCCGCCTCGGTCACCTTGACCGGACGGCCGTCCTTGAGCCAGTGCGCGCTTGCGGCGTCCTGGGCGTCGAGAAGCACCCTGACCGCGCCGCCGCGCGGATAGGAGAAGCGCAGATAGGCGCAGTTCTTCGATGCGGTGGACTCGGTGCCGAGATCCCAGTTCTCGGTCTTCACCCAGAAGCGGCCGGTGGTGGCGCTCCGGCTCGAGTCCTCCATCCTCCGGGTGAAGCGCCCTTCGGACGGCGGGTCTGACTGCATGCTGAACGGCAGCATCGGAAACGCCTGCAGCCTGGCGTCGCCGGCGAGGATGTAGCCGATCAACTCGCGGCAGTGGCTGTCATAGTGGAGCGGATCCTTGTAGCCCTCGCCGGGGCGCTCGCACGCGGCGGGGGCAGACTGCACCACGCCGCCGTCAGGCCAGATCGGACCGGGGAACGGCGAGGAGCCGTCCTCCTCGCGCTCGAGAATGTCCACAAGCCCGGACACGTCGACGGTATGCTCGCGGAAGGCGAGCTTGGCCGAGAGCATCCCGTCCGCGCCGAACAGCCCCGCGACCATCCCCGGGCGGTCGGGCTGCGAGAAGTACTTGTACTCGTCGTGGTCGGCGTTGTAGAACTCGAGGTTGAACGGCACCTCCTTGCCGGAGGGATCGCCCTTGATGCCGAGGCGCGAAAGCGGCATCGAGAAGCCGAAGGTGCTGCGTCCCCACCAGCCGGTGCCCGCGAAGGCGTTGTTGGTGGTGAAGAGCAGCGAGTTGTCGGACGCGACGATCGAGGCGCAGAGCGGGTCGCCCTTCTTCTTGGCGTACGAGAAGTACACGGTAACGTCGAATCCGTCGAAGTGGAAGCGCACCGCGTCGTGCACGCCCCAGACCTGGCCGAAGTTGCGCACGCCGAAATAGGGGGTGAACTTGTTGTACTCGTAGGTGCCGGAGACGTAGAGGTTGGTCGCGTCGAAGCCGAAGCGAACCGAGGCACCGGGCACGCCGGGCACCGGGAGACCCTCGCGGCTCCTGGCGGCGGAGATCGAGCGGCTCCTGAACGCGCCGCCGGCGAACGTGCCCTTCTCCACCGCGAGCGGCGCGGTGACGCGCACGGCGACCGCCGGCGACTGCGGCGGCAGCGGCTTCTTCTCGAGCGTCACCGTCTCGGGCTCGGAGTAGGATCCGTCCTTCTGCTTCAGCTGCACCCGAGCCGACCAGACGTCGGTGCAGTCGAGATACGGATCGCCCTTGAACGGCAGCGCGGTCTTGATGAGGTTGTCCTTGAACTTGCAGTGGGTGGAGCCCTGGAACGAAAGGCGCATGCCGCCGTCGTGGACGAAGGTGTTGTTGGTGACGATGATGTTGTAGCAGTCGTGCATGTGGAACGGCCACCAGTCGCCCTCGAAGACGTTGCCGGTGTAGACGGTGTCGCGCCCGCCCTCGTCGTTGTAGAGCCCCGGCCAGTCGCCGTTCTCGGCGCAGTAGTTGTCCTTGAAGAGGCAGCGGATCATCGCTCCGTAGACGCCGCCGCCGTCGCGCCTGACCAGCATCGTCCTGACGATGCGGTTGGAGACGAACTCCGAGTCGCCCGACCACGCGCTGATGCCGGCGCCCTCGATGTCGTGGACGTAGTTGCCGATCACGTGCGAGCGCGAGTAGACGCCGACGCCGTGGCCGCCGCCGAGCATCCCCGAGTGGTCGAACTCGCAGCCGACCACCCAGTTGCCGTCGCCGCCGTCAGCGAAGGAGGCGCAGCTCGTGCCGGCGTGGTGGAAGCGCGAGCGCTCCAGCCGGTTGTTGTGGCTCTTCACGAAGGTCATGCACGTGCCGGCGGTGTTGCCGAGATCGCAGTCGACGATGCTGCAGCGCGTGACGCTCCGGCCGCCGACGAGCGTGCGCAGGCACTCCTTGGCGTAAAGGCCGCCGCCGGGCAGCGCGGCGCAGCCGTCCATGACAAGCCCCTGGAAGACGACGCCGGAAGACCCCGACATCGCGAAAAGCGACGGCGAGCGCGAGATGTACGCGTCAAGCTTCTCGGCGGTCTCGCCCTGGCGCGGCCAGTAGATGATCCTGCCGGCCGTCGCCTCGAACATCCAGGTGCCGGGCTCGCGCATGCCGTGGCGGGTGTTGACGATCTTGTAGCCGGTGTTGAAGCGCCCGAGCGGCATGTTGGACTTGACCGCGAGGTGGAAGACGTTGTGCTCCCAGTCGTTGGTCGCGATGTAGCTCGAGGTCGACGCCCACTCCTGCGGGATGATGACGAACGCGCTCTTGAGGTCGATGTCGCGGAAGTCCATCCCCTTCGGCAGGTCGAGCGGATCGTACTCGAGCACCGTGCGGTTGTTCTTCGGCACGTCCTCCTGCGTCGCCATGTAGCGGAGCGTGCGGTGGCCGCTCAGCTCCGGATAGGCGGCGAAGTCGGCGAGCTTGCCGTTGGCGACGAAGGCGTACTTGGCGGCCTTGGTCGGCTCGAACGGGAAGTCGGCGACGAGGAAGCGGGGGTCGGCCGGGTCGGTCCGCCAGCCCGTCACCTTCACCGAGCCGGTGAGCCGCGCCTTGCCCTTGTGCTCGGCGCGGAAGACGTAGTCGCGGTCGGCGGCGACGAGCCGCACCTCGTTGGTGAAGTAGTGGACGCCGTCCATGAAGACGATGGTCTTGGTCTCGTCGACCGCGACGCCGCGGACGATCTCCACCGCGCGCGCGGCGCTAAGGACCGGCTTCTGCTTCGAGCCGTCGTTCGAGTCGCTTCCCTTCGGCGAGACGTACACCGTGGTCGCCGCGAGCACTGCTGCAAGAATCATGTTCATGGCTTCACCTCGTTCCCTGGTAGCCGAGCTTGCCGTTGCGCCAGAGGTCGCGCGCCCTGCGCTCGGAAAACGCCCCCTTCAGTTCCGGCTTCGCGGCCTCCACCGCGGCCTTGAGGGCGCGGTAGGTCTCGCCGCTCCTGACGTCGTCGGCGAACCGGCCCAGTTCGTAGCGTTCGCCGCCGGCGGTGAACAGGACGACGTCGTAGGCGAGCGCGCGGACCATTCCGAACCGCGCCAGCGCGCCGCCGAGCGCGCCGAGGCAGCGCGAGACGACGGAGACGTTCGGGTCGTCGCCGCTGCCGCAGTCCAGCTTCTCCGGCGTGGAAAGCGCGGGATAGAGGCAGGCCTCGCGCTTGACCGCGATCATCGGGAAGTCGCGGCGGAGCGCCTGAAAGCGCTTCTCGTCGATCTTCTCCGGCTTCCGTCCGAAGGTCTTGAGCTCGCCGGAGACGAACTTGCCGTCCTTGAAGGTCACGTCGGCGAACCGCACCCGCTCGTCCTGCGAATAGGGGAGCATGATCGACCACGTGCCGGTCGCGCTCGGCGCGTCGAACCTCGCGCTCTCGTCCGCCGCGTCGCAGGCGACTACCCTGGCGCGGCGGAACACGCCGCCTTCCGCGGCCTCGAAGGCCGCACGCTTCTCGGCCGCCGCCTTGAGCGGACTGACCGGCTGCTCGGCGGCGCAGACGGCCATCGCCGCCGCCGCCACCATCAATGTCATCGGAGTTTTCATGTTGTCCTTTCTTTTTTTTTGAAATCCTCCGCGTCCAGCGCCGCAGCAGGTCAGTGGGCGTCGAGCCAGCTGCGGCCGACGCCGACGCCGACCTCGAGCGGGACGCCGAAGTCGTAGGCGCCGGTCATCTCGCGGCGCGCGAGCTCCACCACCTCGTCGACCTCCTCCTCCGGCACGTCGAAGACGAGCTCGTCGTGGATCTGCAGCACCATCTTCGCCCGCAGGCGGCGCTCCTTGAGCGCATGGTCAACGCGCACCATCGCGATCTTGATGAGGTCCGCCGCGCTGCCCTGGATCGGCGTGTTGATCGCGTCGCGCTCCGCCGCGCCGCGCGCCGTGGCGTTGCGGGAGTCGATGTCGCGGAGCGTCCGCCGCCGGCCGAGCATCGTCTCGGCATACCCCTTCTCGCGCGCCTTCGCGACTGCCGCGGACATGAAGTCGCGCACGCCCGGGTAGAGCCGGAAATAGGAGTCGATCAGCCCCTCCGCCTCGCGCCGCGGCACCTTGAGCCGCTGCGAGAGCCCGAACGCAGAGATCCCGTAGATGATGCCGAAGTTGACCATCTTGCACTTCGAGCGCTGCTCGTCGGAGACGAACGCGGGCATCACCCCATAGACACGCGAGGCGGTCTCGCGGTGGATGTCGGCGCCGGAGCGGAACGCCGCGAGCATCGCCTCGTCGCCGGAGAACGCCGCCATCAGCCTCAGCTCGATCTGGGAGTAGTCGGCCGAGACGATGCGGTGGCGGTCGTCCCGCGCCACGAACGCCGCGCGGATGCGGCGACCGCGCTCGGTGCGGACGGGGATGTTCTGCAAATTGGGGTCGGACGACGAAAGCCGCCCGGTCTCGGTGAACGCCTGCGCGTAGGTGGTGTGGACGCGCGAGTCGGCGTCGATAAGCGTCGGCAGCTTGTCCACGTAGGTCGACTTCAGCTTCGTGCAGGCGCGGTAGTCGAGGATCGCCGGCACCACCGGATGCGCCCCGGCGAGCTTGGCGAGCGTCTTCTCGTCGGTCGAGAACTGCCCGGTCGAGGTCTTGCGGCCGCCGGGAAGGCCCAGCTTGCCGAAGAGCAGCTCGCCGAGCTGCTTGGGGCTGTCGGGGTTGAAGCCGGGGTCGGCGTAGGCAAGGATGCCCTGGGTGAGGGAAAGGATCTCGCGGTCAAGCTCGCGCCCATACTCCTTGAGCGCCTCGACGTCGATCCGCACACCCTCGCGCTCCATGTCGCAGAGCACCTTGACGAGCGGCTCCTCCACCTCGGAGAGCGCAACCGGACCCTTGCGCCCCTCGGCCAGCGCCAGCGCCTGCGGACGCAGCGCGTCCTCGAGCCGCAGGGTGACGTCGGCGTCCTCGGCGGCGTAGTCGGTCACCTTCGCGATGTCCTTGCCCGCGAGGGTCGGCTCCGGCTTGCCGCGCTCCTGCTCGCCCGCCACCTCGGAGAAATGGATCGTGCGGTAGCCGAGGTAGCGCTCCGCGAGCGCGTCCATGCCGTGGCGCGCGGCGGCGTCGAGGCAGTAGTGGGCGAGCATCGTGTCGTGCGGCGTGGAGGCGAAGCCGATGCCGTAGCGGTGGAGCACGTTGCGGTCGAACTTGCCGTTGTGGGCGACGAGCACCTTGGCGGGGTCGGCGAAAAGCGGACGGAACACGTCGACGAGCGCCGCGTCCACGTACCACGCGCGCCCGGGCTCGGTTGCGAAGGAGAACCCGATCAGCCGGCAGGTCGAGGCGTCGGTCGCCGTCATCCCCGGCTCGCGCGCGGTGGTCTCGGTGTCGAAGGCGACGCGGGGCGCGGCCATCAGCGTCTTGAGGAGCTCCCGCGCCTCCTCCTCGGTGGAAACGTAGCGGTAGTCGTGGGGAAAGTCGGCGAGGGTGGTCAGGGTTTCGGGGGACGTGGTTTGCCTGCCCGCCGGAGCCTTGGCGAAGGCGGGTGGTTCGCGGTTCGGGGATCTGGTGGCGGGTGCCGCGGCGGCGATGCCGTACTCCTTCGCCAGGCGCGTGAGCTCGAACTTCGCGCAGACGGCGGCGAGCTTCTCCGGATCGGGCGCGCCGAGGCGGTAGGACGCCCAGTCCGGCTCGATCGGCACGTCGGTGCGGATGGTGGTGAGGAACTTCGAGGTCATCGCGTCCTCGCGCCCGGCGAACACCTTTTCGGCGAGCTTGCCCTTGATCTTGCCGACGTTGGCGATGACGCCCTCGACGTCGCCGAACTTCGCGATGAGGTCCGCCGCGGTCTTCTCGCCGACGCCGCGGATGCCGGGGATGTTGTCGGACGCGTCGCCGGCGAGCGCGAGGTAGTCGATCATCTGCGCGGGCGAGGAGAGATGCCAGTGCTCGCAGACCTTCGCCTCGTCGTAGACCTCGGCGGCGTCGCCGGAGTGGGACGGGCGGTAGAGCTTCACGCCGGGGCGGACGAGCTGCGCGGCGTCCTTGTCGGGCGTGGCGAGGTAGACGTCGAACCCGGCGGCTGCGCCCTTCACGGCGATGGTGCCCATCACGTCGTCGGCCTCGAAGTCGTCGACCCGCACCACCGGAATGCCGAGCGCGTCGGCGACCTCGAAGGCGTAGGGGATGGACGCGGCGAGGTCCTCGGGCATCTTCTCGCGCTGCGCCTTGTAGGGCGGGTAGGCGCGGTGGCGGAAGGTCGGACCGCCGGGGTCCATCGCCAGCACCAGCCGTTCCGGGCGCTCGCGCTTGACGATCGACATGAGCCCGTTGACGAGCCCGAGCAGCGCGGAGGTGTTGATCCCCGACGAGGTCATGCGCGGCGACTTGAGAAATACGAAGTGGCCGCGGTAGAGGAACGGCATCAAGTCGACTATGAAGAGCTTTTCCATAATGCTTCAGCCATTCCGGGACAGGCGGCGGAGGACGATGCCGGTGCGGGCCGGAAGGTAGAGGCGGATCTGCTGGACGAGTTCGCCGCGGTCGGGGACGAGCTCCGGCGAGTACGCCGCCCCGCGCTCAATGCGGCCCTGTCCGCCGAAGCGCGGCTCGTCGGTGTCGAGGAGGTGGCGCCAGCTGGACGCCGGCGGCACCATGACTCCGTAGCCTGTGTAGCTCGCGGTCGGGTGGAAGTTGAAGACAAAGAGCAGTCCGCCGCGCTCGAAGGCGAGCACCTTGTCCGGCTCGTTGGCGACGAGCCTCACCGCGGCGGGCGCACGGCGGCGCACCACCCGCGGCGCAAGCGCGGCGATCATCGCCGCGTCGAAGTCGGCGAGGAAGCGGAAGCGCAGGTTCGGGTCGGAGCGGAGCGACCACTGGCGGCGGGCGTGGGAGTAATCCCAGCCGTTCCCCTCGCGCGGGAAGTCGATCCACTCCGGGTGGCCGAACTCGTTGCCCATGAAGTTGAGGTAGGCGCCTCCGTTGAGCGCGAGGGTGGCGAGCCGCGCCATCTTGTGGAGCGACATGCCGCGCTCGACGGCGAGGCTCTCGTCGCGGTTGGCCATGCCCTCGTAGATCGCGCTGTCGGCGAGCTGGAAGAAGAAGGTCTTGCCGCCGACGAGCGCCTGGTCGTGCGACTCGACGTAGCTCACCGTGCGCTCCTCGGCGCGCTTGTCGGTGAGCGCGTAGAAGATCCCGCCCATCGGCCAGTCGTCGTCGCTCACCTCGCCGGCGAGGTGGAACCAGAAGTCCGGCTCGCCCATGGCCATGCGGTAGTCGAAGCCGATGCCGCAGTCCTTCTCCGGCGCTGCGACGCCGGGCATGCCGCTTACGTCCTCGGCGATGGTGATCGCGCCGGGGAGGACCTCGTGGATGACGCGGTTGGCGAGACGCAGGTAGACCCACGCGTCGTCGTCCACCGAGCCGTTGAAGTACATCGAGTAGTCGGTGAAGGCGTCGCCGAGGCCGTGGTTCCAGAAGAGCATCGAGGTGACGCCGTCGAAGCGGTAGCCGTCGAAGCCGAACTCCTCGATCCAGTAGCGGCAGTTGGAGAGCAGGAACTTCACCACCTCGCGCTTGCCGTAGTCGAAGCAGCGGCTGCCCCAGGCCGGGTGGCGCCCCTTGTCGCCGGAGTGGAAGTACTGCCACTCGGTGCCGTCGAAGCGCGAGAGGCCGTCCCGCTCGTTGGCGACGGCGTGGGAGTGGACGAGGTCCATGATCACCGAGAGCCCCATGCCGTGGGCGGCGTCGACGAGCGACTTGAGCTCGTCGGGCGTGCCGAAGCGCGAGGACGGCGCGAAGAAGCTCGAGACGTGGTAGCCGAAGCTGCCGTAGTATGGGTGCTCCATCACCCCCATCAGCTGCACGGTGTCGTAGCCGGCCGCCTTGATGCGCGGCAGCATCTCGTCGCGGAACTCGGCGTAGGTGTGGACGCGCGGCTCCTCGAGCGCCATGCCGACGTGCGCCTCGTAGATGAGCGGCGAGGCGCTGGGGCGCTGGCGCGCGTTCCGCCAGCGGTAGTCGCGGCGCGGCGCCCAGACGCAGGCGGAGAAGAGCTTGGTGCGGTCGTCCTGGGTCACGTAGCGCGCGCACGAGGGGATGCGCTCGCCGCGGCCGCCGTCCCAGCGCACTTCGAGATGGTAGTGGTCGAGGTGGTGGATGCGGCCGGCCGCGATGTGCCGCTCCCAGATGTCCGTCCCCGGGATGCGGAAGACCTCGAAGTCGGGGTCGATCTTCCAGCCGTTGAAGTCGCCGACGAGCCACATCGAGCTCGCGTGCGGCGCCCACTCGCGGAACGTCCAGCCCCCGCGCGTGCGGTGGAGGCCGAGGCGATGGTGGACGACCGCCACCGACGAAAGCGGCAACGCGCCGCCGGCAAGCTCGGCGGCGCAGCGGTCGGCGCGCTCGGCGCGGCCGCGGATTGCGCCTTCGAAGGGGCGGAGATAGGCGTCGTCGAGGAGATGCGCCATGTCGGACGCCCCCTGAAGATCAGAACGACATATTGGCGATCACCATGACGGGCAGCGGCGAGGTGGCGATCACGTTCGCCGCGCCGATCTGCACGCCGTGCATGTTCTCGGCGACGTTGACGAAGCCGAGCTGCACGCCGGTCATCTCGTTGGCGCAGTTGATGACGCCGAACTGCGCGCCCTGGAACTCCTCGGCGACGTTGACCACGCCGACCGCGAGGCCGTAGAACTTGACGAGGTCCATGTTGAACGCCGCGAGCTGCGCGCCGCCGGAGGCGAGGCGGTTCCAGTTGGCGGTGCCGAGCTGCAGGCCGGCGAAGGCGCCGTCGACGTTGACGGTGCCGACCTCGAGGCCGGTCGCGTCCCCGCCCACCACGTTGGCGATGGCGAACATCGCGCCGACCGCGTTGCCGCGCACCACGTTGCCGAGCGCTCCGAGCTGGAGGCCCCACATGTCCGCGGAGGTCCAGGAGAACCCGGAGAGCTGGAGGCCGGCGAAGTTCTCCTGCGCCACCTCCACCAGGCCGAGGTCAAGGCCCCAGACGCGGTAGTTGAGGCCGAAGAAGCCGCCGAACCGGAGACCCAGCACGTCGCTGTCGGTCCACGGGATCTGCAGCGGCGCGGCGATGCCGACGCCGACCGGCGACCAGGGCCAGGAACGCTCCTGCTCGGACTCGCCGGCGGAGCAGACTGCGACGGCGACTGCGGCCGTCATCGAGAGCATCAGCTTCTTCATTCGTTTTCTCCTTTGTTGATGTCGTTGTGGTCGTTTACGTCGTTGCCGACACTGGAACCTGCGTCCGCGGCGCCTTCGCCCTCGCTCTCGCAGACGCTCACCGAAACCAGCTTCGCGCCCTCGGAGAGGCGCACCAGCCTCACTCCCTGCGCGCTGCGCCCGTAGACGCCGATCTCGCGCACGGGCGAACGCACCATCTGCGCGTCGGAGGTGATAGAGATGATCGACTCGTCCTCCGCCACCGCGTGCGCGGCGACGATGAGGCCGTTGCGGTCGGCGCCCTTGATGGCGGTGACGCCCATTCCGCCGCGGTGGGTCTGGCGGTATTCGCCGAACTCGGTGCGCTTGCCGTAGCCGTTCTCGGTGGCCACGAGCAGCGTCTTCGCGCCGTCGCACACGTCGAGCGAGACAACGCGGTCGCCGTCGCGCAGGCGGATGCCCCTCACGCCCGTCGCCGTGCGGCCCATGCGCCGCACCTCGTCCGCCGCGAAGCGGATGCCGATGCCGCCGGCGGTGAGCATCACCACCTCCTCGCCGGGATGCACCAGCCTGACCTCCACCAGCTCGTCGCCCTCGGCGACGTTGATCGCGCGGATGCCGGCCTTGTTGACGTTCTGGTAGTCGGCGAGCAGCGTCTTCTTGACCGTGCCGAGGCGCGTCGCGAAGAAGACGTCGACGTCGCCCTCGAAGGAGCGGATCGGCAGCAGCCTCAGCACCTGCTCGCCAGGCTGCAGGTTGAGGAGGTTGATGACCGGGCGGCCGAAGCTCGTGCGCGGCGCCTCGGGGATCTCGTACGCGCCCTTCAGGAAGATGCGCCCGGTGTTGGTGAAGAACATGATCTCGTCGTGGGTCTCCGCCACGAAGACGAGCCGGAGGAAGTCCTCCTCCTTCACCTGCGCGCCGCGGACGCCGTGGCCGCCGCGGCGCTGCTCGCGGTACTCGGCGAGCGGCACGCGCTTGACGTAGCCGCGGTTGGAGAGGGTGATGACGCAGGGCTCGTCGGCGATGAGGTCCTTGACCGACACTTCGTTCGCGTCGTCCACGATCTCGGTGCGGCGGGCGGCGTCCTCCTTCGAGCAGTACTTGAGCTTGATGTCCGCGAGGTCGGCGCGGATGATCGCGTAGACCTTCTCCGGGTCGGCGAGGATCGCCCTGAAGCCGGCGATCGCCGTCTGGAGCGAGGCGAGCTCCTCGGCCAGGCGGTCGCGCTCGAGGCCGACGAGCTGGTAGAGGCGCATCTCGAGGATCGCGCCCACCTGGCGGTCGGTGAAGCCGAAGCGCTCCTGCAGCGACTTCTTCGCCTCGTCGCGCGTGCGGGAGGCGCGGATCATGCGCACCACCTCGTCGAGGTTGTCGGTGGCGAGGATGAGGCCCTCGACGATATGGAGTCGCGCCTCGGCCTTCGCGAGGTCGAAGCGGGTGCGCCGCGTTATCACCTCGAAGCGGTGGTCGACGTAGCAGGCGAAGTAGTCCTTCAGGCTCAGCACCTTCGGCCGCCCGCCGACGATCGCCAGCAGGATCGCGCCGAAGGTCGTCTGCAGCTGCGTGTGCTTGTAGAGGTGGTTCAGCACCACCTCGCCCTGCGCGTCGCGCTTGAGGTCGACCACGATGCAGACCGCGTCCTCGATCAGCTTGCGCCCCTTCGGCAGGCCCTTCTCGCCCTTCGACCCCTTCGCGCCCTTCTGGGACTTGTCCTTGGTGTGGCCGCCGGAGATGTCGCGGATGTCGCTCACGCCCTCGATCACCTTGTCCTTGACCAGCTGGGCCATGTGCTTGATCATCTCGGACTTGTTCACGCCGTAGGGAATCTCGGTGATGACGATCCGGTCGCGGTCGTCGCCGTGCACCACCTCCGCCTTGCCGCGCACCGTCATCTGGCCGCGCCCGAGCTTGTACATCGCGGCGATGCCGTTGCGCCCGCAGACCGCGGCGCCGGTCGGGAAGTCCGGGCCCTTCACGAACTGCATCAGGTCGTCGACAGTGCAGTCCTCGCGGTGCTGGACGTAGTAGTCGATGCCGTCGCAGAGCTCGCCGAGGTTGTGCGGCGGGATGTTCGTCGCCATGCCGACGGCGATGCCCGAAGAGCCGTTGAGCAGCAGGTTGGGAAGCCGCCCGGGGAGGACGGTCGGCTCCTTCAGCGTCTCGTCGAAGTTCGGCATCATGTCCACCGTGTCCTTCTCGAGGTCGCCCAAAAGCTCGTCCGCGATCTTCTGCATGCGCACTTCGGTGTAGCGCATCGCCGCAGGCGGGTCGCCGTCGATCGAGCCGAAGTTGCCGTGGCCGTCGACGAGCGGGTTGCGCAGCGAGAAGTCCTGCGCGAGGCGGACGATCGCGTCGTACACCGACGAGTCGCCGTGCGGATGGTACTTGCCGATCACCTCGCCGACCACGCGGGCGGACTTGACGTGCTTGACGTTCCACGTCGTGCCGAGCTCGTGCATCGCGAAGAGGCAGCGCCGGTGCACCGGCTTGAGGCCGTCGCGCACGTCCGGCAGCGCGCGCCCGACGATGACGCTCATGGAGTAGTCGAGGTAGTCCCTCGACATCTCCTCCTCGATATTTACGTCCTCAAGCACGCCTTCCGCGGCGATGCCCTCGGGCACAGTGGCCTCTTCCTCGCTCATAAGGCGTATTATACCATATTTTCCCGCCTCAATGCGCGACTTTGGCCAGCAAATTCGCCGCCGGCCGGTGGGGCTACGGGACGATTGCGCCGATCGCCTTCAGCTGGCGCTTGGCGTCATCGACGGCCACCTCGCGCGGATCGACGCCGCGCCGCGCCGCCAGCGCCGCCACGACGCCGGCGGACTGGCCGATCGCCATGCACGACGCCTGCACGCGCAGCGCGGAGTTCGCCGCGTGGTCGCTCGAAACAGCCCGACCGGCGACAAGCAGGTGCTGGACGCCCTTGGGAATCATCGCGCCGAGCGGAATCGTGCCGACCTTGCCGGGCTCGTGGAACACCATGTGCGAATTCTTCCACGCCGCGTTGTGCTCGTCTATGTACCAGTAGGAATAGCAAAGCGAATCCGGCTCGACGGTTCCCGCGAGGTAGTCGGCCTCTGTTACCGTCTTCTCCCCGACGACGCGGTACGTCTCGCGGACACCCACCTCCGGCGACGCCGAGACGACGGCCGCCTTCTCCAGTCCCGGCTGCCGCCGGATGAAGCGGATGACGCGGAGCATCGTCTCGCGTCCGCGGCGGTTAGTCTCGGCGCGCGCGGTAGCCGTCGAGTTGTCGGCGAGCGGCACGTAGCATCCCCAGCCGCCGCCGGCGCGGATGTAGTCCGACATCTTGATGTGGATGTCAGTCGGCTTTAGCTCACCCGACGCAACCGCGGCAGCATGCGCCTTATCCACCGCCGCGGCGTCGAACTTCATCCCGCGCGTGTTGAGATGGAAGAAATACGAGCCCGGCTGGCGCTGCACGTCGTCCGCGCGCACGCGCTCCGCGCCGGCGAACGCCGCGACCGAGGCGCTGCCCGTCGCGTCCACGACCTCCTTCGCCGACAGGTACTGAATCCCCTCGTCAGTCGCGAGCGAAATCTTCCAGCCGCCGGGGATCCGCTCGATGCCGCAGGCGGCGGCATTGAACCGCAGTTCGACGCCGGCCTTCTCCAGCGTCTCGGCCGCAAGCGCGGAGTAGACGAAGGGATTCACCTTCACGCAGTGGTGCCACCAGTCGCGCGCGTCAAGCTTCGGGAAATCCGGCAATTTCTCGCCGGCGAGTTCGACGGAATTCGTGACCAAGTCCCAGCACGGCCCGGCGATGACCTGGCGGTTCCAGGCGTGGAAGAGGCCGATCGGCAGCACTTCGGCGGACACAGTGGTGCCGCCGAGCCGCGCGTCGCGCTCGACCAGCACCGTCTTCGCGCCGGACTTCGCGGACGCCAGCGCCGCGCCGATGCCGGCCGGCCCTCCGCCGACCACGGCGACGTCGAAGGTCGCCGCGCCTAGACTCCCGGCCAGCACTGCAGCCGCAACCAACGTGTAGTGTCTTGTCTTGTTCATGCCACGTATTATATCAAAATTTGATGGGGCGCGTCTCTGCGGGGAGCGGGGTTCGGTCTCGTCGCGGGTGACTTTGTCGCCTTCCGCGCTTAGGACAACCGGCCTGGTTTACCCTGGCAGCCTGAATCCTATCTCCGGTTGCGCACAGGATTACTCACACGGCGAGTCGCACCCGCCTTCCTCACTCACCCCCTCCCCGCTTCGCCGCTTAGGAAGCTCCGATGGACTCAGACAGAGCCGCACCAAAATCTGCCGCGTGAACTGCCGCGGAGTTGCGGCGGAGGGCGGGGCGTCGGCCCGACGACGTGATTCGAGACCTAAGCGCGTCGGGAACGGAAGCGCGTTGCGGTCAGTGTCGAGAATCCCGAGCTCGGCACGTTAGGAGGCCGAGCGTTCGGCGGGGCGAGCGCCCCAGCCCGAAGCCGCAGCACAAACTACCACCTCAGCGGCTGAAAAGGTAGGTGACGCCGACCGCGATGCGCTCGAGGTACATGACCGATGCAAGGATCGGGTGGCGGAGGAGACGCCGCCACTTGCCGTGCTCGACGAAGACGCCGAAGTAGCGGTAGAAGAGGCCGAACTGGCGCTTGAGCGCCGGATGGCCCTTCCACTTCGCCTGGTACGCCGCCATCGACTTCGAGTAGTACGCCTTCTTCGCCAGCATCCGCCGGAACGAAAGCCGCTTCTCGTTGTGGATCAGGTGGTGCTTCAAAACCGCGCACTTCGCGCCGGTCGCAAGCACCCGGATGTCCAGCTCCCAGTCCTCCGGCCCGGCGATCAGGTTCTCGTCGTAGCCGCCGGTCTCGGCCAGGAGCGAGCGCCGAAAGAGCCTCAGCGCGTCTATCGCCGTGCCGTCGTAGAACGAGCGCTCGAAGTTCCGCGCCTTCACCCGGATCCCCTTCCCCGTGCGCACCTCGGGAATCCAGTACGCCGCCGGCGCGGACGGGTCGGGCGCCGCGGACGCGACGGCAAGGATCTCCTCCACCGTCTCCCGCGGCAGAATCATGTCCGCGTCGAGCACAATCACCCAGTCCGCCTGCGCCTCGCGCCAGCCGAGGTTGCGCTGCGCACTGCGCTCAGGCCCGCGGTCGAACACGCGCGCGCCGAGCGAGGACGCGATCGCCTTGGTGTCGTCGGTCGAGGCGTTGTCGACCACGACCACCTCCACGTCGCCGCGGAAGCCGTCGAACGAGCGGATGCAGTTCGCGATGTTGTCCGCCTCGTTGCGGGTGGTGATGACGGCGGTGAGCTTCAAGGCGCGGCGGGGGCGGGTTCGGCGGGCGCGGCGGGCTGCGGCGCCGGCGCGAGCCGGGTCGGGTTCTTGGCCATGAACTCCCAGGCGAACGCGCGGTACGCCTCGGCGCCCTTGGAGCGCGGGTCGAGGAACACCACGGGGACGCCCATCGACGGCGCCTCGGAGACGCGCACGTTGCGCGGGATCAGCGTCTCGTAAACCTTGTCGCCGAAGTGCTCGCGCACCTCGCCGATCACGTCCTGGGTGAGCTTGGCGACCGAGTTGACCATGGTGAAGACGATGCCGTTGAGCTCGAGCGACGGGTTCACGCCGGTGCGGAGCTTCTCGATCGAGCTGGTGATGAGCGCGAGCCCGTCCATCGCCAGATACTCCGCCTGGGTCGGGATGAGCACCGAGTCGGTCGCCGCGAGCGCGCTCGTCATCACCAGGCCGAGCGACGGCGGGCAGTCGAGCACGATGTAGTCGAATGCGCCCGACTCCTTCACCGGCGCGAGCGCGTCGCGGATCATCGAGAGCCGGTCCTCGCGCGCGCCGAACTCCAGCTCCGCGCCGGCGAGGTCCACCTCGGACGGAATCACGTTGAGGTTGGGCCACTTGGTGGGCTGGATCACGTCCGCAATCGGCTTCGCCCCCGCGAGCACCGGGTAGAGCGACACCCCCGGCTGCTTCTCCAGCCCCAGCCCCAGCGTCGCGTGCGCCTGCGGGTCGAGGTCCACCACCAGCACCGCGCGGCGGCGCGCCGAAAGCGCGGCGGCCAGGTTGACCACGGTCGTCGTCTTGCCGACGCCGCCCTTCTGGTTCGCAATCGCAATCACCTTGGTAGTCTTGGCCATCTTCGCCCCTCCAGTTTCGGTCGTTGCCTCAGAAAAGCTTGCCCTGCTCCTGCAGCTCGCGGATGTTGCCGTCCGCGCTGCGCCTGACCTCGCGCATCCACAGCTCCACCAGCGCCACGTCCCACGGCTCGTCCACGCCCTGGATCACCGCCGCCAGCTCGTCGCCAGCCTGCGCCACCTCGGCGCGGACGCGCTCGGTGACGGCCGAGAGCCGGTCGGTGACAACGTACTCGGTGTAGTTGTCGGCCTTGAGCCGGAAGCCGTACCTGAGGATGCGCAGGTCCGACTCGTGCTGGCGCAGGAACTCCGCGTACGCCTTGGCCTCGTCGCTCAGGCCCTCGGTCTCGATGCCCGAGAAGTCCGGCGTGATGACGAGCGGACGGTGCGCCTCGAGCCGGCCCTCGCGGACCCGGATCTTGCCGGGCCTATCCTCCAGCTCGGAGACGAGGTGGTAGTTCACGAGCGTGTTGCCGAACGTCTCCAGGCGGCGCTTCGGCTCCACGAGGAACCGCGCGCACTTGGCCGCATACCACCTGTCGAAGTCCGGATTGCTGCTCATCTCACCCTTCGCGTCCGCAGCACTTCTTGTACTTCTTGCCGCTGCCGCAGGGGCACGGGTCGTTGCGCCCGACCTTCGGCTCCTCGCGCACCGTCGGCGTCTCGCCCACGAGATTGCCGTCCTCGAACTTCCAGCCCGAGCGCTCCTTCACGAACGTCGACACCTCGTGGTGGTTGCAGAACTCGCCGTTCGCGGTGTAGAGCGCGCGGAACTCCACGACGCCGGTCTTGTCCTTCGGCCCGCCGCCCTCGGTGCGGATCACCTCCAGCCCGTGCCAGCGCGCCGCGTCGCTCCACGCGCGCGACGCCTCCTCGTCGAACTGCTCCTGGATCTCCTTCACCGCGCTCGTCCTCAGGAAGTCGACGGCGCCCACCACATACGCGGTGTAGCGCGCGCGCATCAGCGCCTCCGCCGTCTCGGCCTTGGCCTCGCCGGCGATGACCGGACGGCAGCATTTGCCGTACTTCTTGCCCGACTTACACGGGCAGTCTTCTTCTTCTTTCACGTTCATGTTTGTATTTTACCATAATCATGGCCAGTATGAGAAGTGCGAAAATCGTCTTGAGCGGCCGGTCGCCCAGCACGACGTAGGGAGCGAGCCGCGGCGACGCGGGCGCGGCGACGCGGTCCGCCATCGCCCCGCGCGCGTCCACGAGCGGCCGGAGGTCCGTTCCCACCAGCCACGACGCCGAACCGTCGGGCGCGATGGTGCCGGTCACCCCGGAGTTCCCCACCCGCGCCACCGCGAGCCCCGTCTCGACCGCGCGCGCCGTCGCCTGCCAGGCGTGCGCCTCGGCCTCGACCGAGTCGGAGAACCAGCTGTCGTTGGTGATGAAGCAGAGGAACCGCGCCCCCATCCTCGCATAGGCGCGCATCAGCGCGGAGTCGGTGTCCTCGTAGCAGATGGCAACGCCGAAGGGAACGATCCTCCCGCCCGCGGCGAGCTTCAGGAGCTTCGGCTCCCCCGGCGTGCAGCTCCCCACCGGCGCGAACCGCTGGAGCGCTGTGATCCACTTGTCGAGCGGGATGAACTCGCCGAACGGCACCAGGTGCACCTTGTCGTAGACCTCGCGGACCGTCCCGCCGGCGCCGTACCGGTAGAGCGCCGCTGAGTTGTAGAGCCTCCGCGCGGCATCCGCGCGCCCGCCGCCGGCCAGCACCGCCGCGCCGCCGGCCTGCCGCGAAATCCCCGCGGCGAACCGCAGCGCCGCCGCGCCGTCCACCGCGCCCACCTCCGACATCGCGCTCTCGGGCAGCACCACCAAGTCGGGCTGCGTCGCCGACACCGCGGCAAGCAGGTTGGAGTAGATGCCGGCGGGGTCGCCCTCCGGCTCCTTGAAGCAGCACGGGAAGTTCCGCTGGACAAGCGCCACCTTCACCGTCCTGGCGTCCGCCGCCGCGGCGCGCGCTTCGCGCTCCGCCCGCGCCGCGCCGTACACTCCCCAGATGAGCGCGAAAGCCATGAGCGTCTCCAGGCTGCGCCAGCGCGCAAGCGCCGCGGCATCGTGGCTGCGGCCCATCCGCGCGCGCACCGACGCGATCACGCGTTCGGCGATGCCGGCGACGGTGCCGTTCACCAGCACCACCGCCGCGCTGAGCAGATACACGCCGCCCAGCGCCGCCGGACCGCCGAAGCCGGAGTTCGCCGCCACCACGCCGAGCTGGTTCCACGCGAAGCCGCCGAGGAAGCGCGAGCGGATGAGCTCCAGCCCACACCACAGCACCGGCTCCGCGAACAGTATGCCCGCGAGCCGCCGCGCCCAGCCGCCCTCGCGCGCCCAGCGCCAGTACCGCGCCGAAAGCCAGCCGTAGGTCGCGAAGTACGCCGCGCAGTACGCCGCAAGCGCGAACCACCCCAGCACCACCAGCGGCCAGGGTCCGTTGTTCTTCACGATCGCCGGCATCCACGAAAGCGTCGCCACCCAGAAGAATATCCCGCTCTGGAACCAGCGCCGCGCCGACTTGCGCGAATCGCCCTTCCGCGCCACCACCATCAGCGGCGCCAGCGCGAAGAGGACATCCATGCGCTCGCCCATCGGCGGAAACGCCGCCCACAGGAGAAACCCTGGCAGGAACCAGGCGAGCTGCTTGAACCGCCCCACGAACCGCTCCATCACGCTTCCACCCATAGGATAAAGGGGTCAGGCCCCTCTGTATATGTTGCCATGTCTCATTGGCGCGTATTATAGCATATTTCGTGGCTCGTTTTCTTTTAGCCGCAAAGGACGCAAAAAATCACAAAGTGAAGCGGAGATTACGGTGCGGACGAAATCAAACTGCCGCGGTGCCTACCCACGCACAAAGACAAGCTTATACAGTAAAACATATACAGAAGGGACCCTTTTGACCCTAATCCGATTATCGCGCATAAACCGGGACAACATCATCTGTCACCACCTACAATTAGCAGAATTACGGAGATAAGAAACAATAGTATTGGTAAGGTAAAA